>CAZDHQ010000088.1:0-10028 GCA_964505135.1 uncultured Ferruginibacter sp. | reverse complement strand
AGGTTTATCATCCGTAACTGCGGTTGTTCTTTGGGATACACCATCTTTTATTGGATAGCCACGGTCGTAGCGCTCAATCTTGGTGATATGCCCGGATGGATTATAATACTTCCATTCACCATGCGGCACACTGTATTGTTCTGCCTTGATGATTTTATAACTGATGATCTCATTACTGCCAGTACCATACACAGGAATGGTATCATAGGGAGCATCAGGATTATAGCCACGCCATTCTTCTTCTCGTTCTATGGCACCATATAAATTAAAATATTGCTGCACGCCATCTTTGCCACCAAAGCGATAATTTTCCAGGGCAATCATATCGCCATTGGCATTGTATTTACGCCATTGTCCTGTTTTTTGATCATCTTTAAAAACACCTTCTTCATCATAACTGGGTTCGCCTCTTAGTTCAGGAACGGTGATTACCCATGGCCCCTGTTTTTTGCCGTTGGCATCCACACGGTTGAGTGTATCTCCTTTAGGAGAAATGGTAAAAGATTTATACTGCGATTGTGCATTTATTGTAAATACAAAGAGCAATACAAAAATTAAACTCAATTGATGTACTTTTAAAATCAATCTCATCTTACCAAAATTTAATTATGCGATATTTTTTCAAAATTACCTTTTCTTTTTCGATCAGTTTAATCAGCACCCTTTTTTTAACAAGCTCCGCACAGGTAAAACCCAGTACTGCCGCTGAAAGAATGAACGGTTTGCAGAAGAGAAAATTGCTGGAATCAAACAGTTTGTTGAAGGACATTGCCTTTAGAAACGTTGGCCCCACGCAAATGAATGGGCGTGTAACTGATATTGCCGTAAACCCTGCTGACCCCACAGAGTTTTATGTAGCCTACGCCAGTGGCGGACTCTGGCATACCAGCAATAATGGATTAAGTTTTTCTCCTTTGTTTGAAAAAGAAGATGCGTACAGCATTGGCGCCATTGCAGTTAACTGGAAGCAGGGCATTATTTGGGTTGGCACCGGTGAAGTAAACAGCAGCCGCAGCAGCTATAGTGGTAATGGCGTTTACAAATCAACTGATAAAGGAAAAACATGGCAATACCTTGGTTTGCCGGAGAGTCATCATATCGGTGAAATTATTTTACATCCCACTAATGATAACATAGCGTGGGTGGCTGCGTTGGGTCACTTGTATTCCCCCAATAAAGAAAGAGGCGTGTATAAAACTACTGATGGGGGGAAAACATGGAAACAATCTTTGAGCATTGATGATAATACCGGTGTAGTAGAAATGGATATCAACGAACAAAATCCCAATGAATTGTATGCATGCGCCTGGTACCGCACCCGCCGGGCATGGGATTTTGTGCCTAATGGAAAAACCAGCGGCATTTATAAAAGTACAGATGGCGGTGATAGCTGGAAAATAATTACAAAAGAAGGCAGCGGTTTCCCCACAGGTGCTGGTGTAGGCAGATGTGGTGTAGCGGTGTTTCAAAAAAATCCCAACATTGTTTATGCAGTGGTAGATAACAATGCCATCAAGCCTGATACATCATCTACTGCTCCTAAAAAAGCAGATACTACCAAATATGTAGAAGACGATTTTAAAACAATCAGTAAAGAAAAATTTGCATCGTTGGATAATAACAAGCTGGATACTTTTTTGATGAAGAATGGCTTTCCCAAAAAATACAATGCTGCAGGAGTGAAAGAATTGGTTGCTACAGGTAAATTAAAACCCACAGATATTTATGATTGGTTGATTGCTGATGATGGTTTTCAAAACGCAGGTATCTATGGCTGTGAGGTGTATCGCAGTGATGATGCAGGTTTGCACTGGAAGAAAACCAATATTAAAGACATTCATGCCTACAGCAGTTATGGCTATTATTTTGGAAAAATTTATGTCTCACCAACGGATGAAAACAAAGTGATCACTTTTGGTGTGAATATGATTTTAAGTACCGATGGCGGTAAAACGTTTAAATCAGTAGATAAAAACAATACGCATGGTGACTGGCATATCTGCTGGATCAATCCTGCAAGAGACAGCCACTGGATTGCCGGCAACGATGGCGGCTGCAATATCACCTATGATGATGGCAAGAAATGGTTTAAAGCGACCAGTGTGCCGGCAGGACAATTTTACAATATCACCACAGACAATGCTACACCTTATAATATCTATGGTGGCCTGCAGGACAATGGCGTATGGATGGGAGCATCTAAACAGGGATACGATGGAGATGATGAAAAGAAATTGCCTGAACCGGATGAATACGAATGGAAGCCCATCAATGGTGGTGATGGCATGCAGGTGCAGGTAGACACAAGGGATAATAAAACAGCTTACAGTGGTTCACAGTTTGGCTATTATTCAAGAGCAAATACGGATGGAAGTGGAGCTTCCGTATTCATCCACCCCATGCATGATTTGGGTGAACAAAAGCTGCGCTATAATTGGCAAACGCCTATTTGGCTGAGTAAGCACAACCAGGATATTTTTTACTACGGTGCCAATAAATTTTACCGCAGTTTGGATAAGGCGGAGAATATGGTTGCCTTGAGCGCTGATTTAACCAACGGCAAAAAAGTAGGCCATGTACCTTATGGAACATTCACCTGCGTAATTGAATCTCCATTAAAATTTGGATTGATCTATGTTGGCACAGATGATGGCAATGTACAGGTGAGTAAAGATGGCGGCTATACGTGGACGTTAGTAAATAAAACTTTACCACCGTCTTTATGGGTAAGCCGTGTTACGCCATCTAGATACAAAGAAGGCAGGGTATACGTTACATTAAATGGATACCGTTATGATAATTTCACACCCTATTTATATGTGAGTGAAGATTATGGCAATACATGGAAACAACTGGGCCTTGACTTACCTGCCGAACCTTTGAATGTAGTAAAGGAAGATCCTTATAAAGAGAATATCATTTATGTTGGTTCTGACAATGGATTGTATACATCTTTTGATATGGGCAAATCATTTATGACAATGGGTAATCTGCCACGGGTACCTGTGCATGATGTAGCCCTGCAGGAAAGAGACAAAGAACTGATAGTAGGTACACATGGAAGAAGTATCTATATTGCTTCACTGGACTCTGTATATAAAGCTTATGATAAAATGACTAAGAGCCAGAAATTGAAAGCTTCTTTAAAGACCTTTGATGAAAAGCAAATGCAGGAAGGAGAGATAGCGATAGATTGTCCACCGGCAAAGCCAACAAAGAAAAAGAAGAAGAGTGATTTAGTAGTGGTACAATAAAATTTACTCATAAAAAAATCCACCTGAACCAGGTGGATTTTTTTTATTCTGACTTATTTGTAAAACTTTTAATTGTGACTGAAAGCTGCTTTTCCAACTCATTCAAATTATCATAAACAATACTTACATCGCTTAAGCCTGACAAAGTTGTTGAATGCTCAGTCTCTTTTGGACGTATATAAATAACCTGCCTATTTTTTGCTTTTGCATACCCAGCTTCAATACCCACGCCTACAGCTTTATGTGATCCATCGGCGATTAGTATTTCACAACCATCTATCGCTTTCATTGCAGTCTGCATCATTTCTTTTTCCTGCTCCGCAGAAAATGAATAGACATCAACAAAAACAAATGTTTGTATTTGTAAATTCGTAAGTGTATTTACAATGCAATTGATAATAGCTTTATCACCTTGCCTGTTAGAAAAACTTGTTGCGATGTAAGCTTTCATTTTTTAATCCCTGTAATTCAATGCAGGCTTACGGTCTCCCAGCAACGCTTTGTATTGGTAATTGCCTTTTGCTTTTTTAAATTCTTCCTGCGCTTTCTGAATCAGTTCAGGATGAAGATAGAGATCAACAGCAGTCAATGCCATTGTTTTTGCCGCCACCATCATTCCTTTGGTGCCAATCTCTGTTCCGCCACATGCTACCGCCTGCCAGCTATGTGCAGATGTACCGGGCACCCAGGTGGCGCTTCTCATCCCTACGGTAGGTACTGCGTAACTAACATCACCTACATCGGTGCTGCCACCACCTGCATCCGCTTCTTCTTTCATTGGTTTTATAAGAGCAGCACTGCCTATAGAATCAACAGGCACAGTAAAGGTTGACTGGATCTTTTTTGCAAATTCAATTTCTTCTGCCGTATAACTAACACCGCCGGTTTTCTCCAGGTTTTTTTGCATTATATCAGCCAGTGTTTTATTCAGCAGTAAGTCATGTGTGCCGCCGATAATTTCATAATCCACTTTTGTACCGGTGCCTAACGCTGCACCTTTGGCTGCATCTGCTACACGGTCAAATATGCTTACTACCTGGTCTCTCTTTGGATGGCGTACATAGTAATACACTTCAGAAAAATCAGGTACTACGTTGGGTGCCTTACCGCCGTTGGTGATTACATAATGTATTCTTGTTTCCTGTGGTACATGTTCTCTCATCATGTTCACCATATAATCCATTGCCTCCACACCATCCAGTGCACTGCGGCCACGTTCAGGAGCACCAGCAGCATGAGCGGATGTACCATAAAAACGAAACTTAGCTGATTTGTTTGCTAATGCACTTGTCATGGTTACACCATTGCTATTACCCGGATGCCAGTGTACGGCCACATCCACATCATTAAACAAGCCTTCTCTTACCAAATAGACTTTACCACTTCCGCCTTCTTCTGCAGGGCAACCAAAAACCTTAACCGTACCCGTTAGTTTCTTTTCTTCTATCAATTTTTTTATTTCAATTCCTGCTGCAACTGAGGCCACTCCAAACAAATGATGTCCGCAACCATGACCTGCATCTTTACCTGCTGATTTCTTCTCCGGATCGGTGGTTTGTGATAAACCTGGCAATGCATCATACTCTGCTAAAATGCCAATCACCGGTTTGCCGCTGCCATAAGTGGCTACAAACGCAGTAGGAATGCCTGCTACACCAGCCTGTACAGTAAAGCCATTGTCCTGCAAAGTCTTTTGCAATAATGCGGAACTCTTTACTTCTTTATAACCCACTTCAGCATAATTCCAGATCTGCAATGCAGTGCTTTTATATTCATCATAGTGAGATTGTATATCAACAATCGCCTGCTTTTTTAAGAGATCATCTTTTTGCCCGGCAGATTTTTTCTGTGCCGAAAGAGTAAAGCAGAAAAGGCTGAAGGAAGATAGCAGCAGTAAATGTTTCATGTATTGATATTTTTGGGAAGATAAATCTTTAAGCTATTTGTTAATAAATCCATTGCAAAATTATTCTTCCGGCTTATTTTTAAGCGCCATTAATAAAGTATATGCACCCTTTATTACTAACTTCTTATCCCTAAATAGCGCCGCATTTTTCAACTCTATAAAACCATTTTCTTTTACACCTGTCTCCGCGGCAGTTAACTGGAACTTATCCGGTCCGACTGCTTCAAAAACATAGGACTGTCCATCAGACATCACCACTGCATCTTCAGGAATGGCTGATGCATTGCTTGTAGTAACAGCTATATCTGCATTCATATACATGCCGGGTAACAGGGTCTTGTCATACTCTTCAAAATGACAATGTATATCTGCAGTACGTTCGGCCGATAAATCACGGCTGATTAGAATGATTTCACATAAATGTTTTTTCTCCGGTTCATTGTTGGTGTAGGCTATTACTTTTTGACCAACAGCCAATTTGTTCAGATCCTTTTCGTATACCTTTAAATTCAGGTGAATATCTGTGGGATTCACCAATTCAAATAGTATATCTGCAGGATTTACATACTTGCCAATATTTACATTTACACTTGAGACAAAGCCATCAATGGGCGAATAGATACTTACACTTTTTGAAAGCATGTTTTCAGATAGGCGGTCAGGATTGATATGAATCAATGATAATTTTTCTGCTAAGGCCCTGATGTTGATTTTGGTTGTATTTAACTCCATTTGGGTTTGCTGAAACACTTTGTCACTGCTGGCCTGGCTCTGGTTCAATTCTTTCTGGCGATCATACTCCGCCTGGATGTAATCCAGTTTGGATTTGGCTGTAAGATAGTCCTGCTGTAGTTGAATGTATTGCTGATCTTCCATCGTAGCTATCACTTCACCTTTCTTTACATACATGCCTGGCAATAACTTTGTTGATTTAAGGTAACCACCCAGCGGCATGCTGATGGATACCATATTCTGCGGCGGCACATCAATCGTTCCGTTTAGTTTAATAACCGACGAAATATTTTTTTGAGTGGGAGTGCCTGTTTCAATGCTGGCAGACTTTAACTGGGCAGCATTTAATGTTACGATATTATTGGTGGTTTCTTTTGCTGCAGGTTGTTCAGCCGTTTTTCCTCCGCAGGAAAAAAGCATTGCAACAATAACCGGGAACAATATATTTTTCATTGATCAATTATTTTGATAGTAAGTAATGGATGTTGATGGCAGCATCATTCAATAATTTTACTGCCTGCAGGTAATTGTTTTGTACTGTGATAGATTGGTTAGTGAGGTTTACCCAATCGAGAAAATTAATTTCACCCAACTGTAATTGCTTGTCTGCCGTTTTTATTACCAATGCAGCATTGGGCAATGCCTTCTCTTCATAGTACTTTACCGTTTGCAAATGATGTTGGTATTGAACGGTTGCTTCTTCCAGTTGTTTTTCGAGTAGGCGTCGCTGTTGGTAATAACTATTTTCGGCAATGGACTGTGCTGTTTTAGCTGCATTGATTTTTGCCCTTTGAGATGATCTAAAAATCGGAATACCAATGCCTATCTGTGCAGAATTAAAACGCCTGGATGCACTGTAAAATTTATCGTCTGCGCCTATACCTTTTATGCTGGAGTTAAAATAACCAAGACTTAAATCAGGCAGTAATTTAGATTGCTCCAGTTTGGTATTGGCTGCCGCTACTGATTGCTGCTGCTGTAGCCATTTCAATGATGGATGTTCTGCAAGCAGTGCTGTGTCAGCTATCACAGGAACGGCTATCCTGATTTCATTTGCCTGCGGTTCATACGCTATGTTGCAGTTCATTAGCAATTGCATCTCAATATTGGATAAAGCTATTTCCTGTTGCAATGCCTTTAACTGAAGTTCTATATTCCCCAACTGCATTTCAGCCGTAGTCTTTTCCAGGATATTGCTTTCTCCTTTATTTAACCTTAAAGCAGCTTTCTGTAAAAAGGCTGTGTACATACTATCTGCCTGCAGCAGTAATTTTTCCTTTTGTTTTGATACTACAATTGAATAAAAAACAGTACTTAGGTTTTTCTTCAACTCCGCTTCTCTCACAGCCACATTCAAAACAGCTGCCTTCCATTCTTCGCTCAGCAATTGTTTTTGTTTACCGTAAATAGTAGGAAAGCTGATGGATTGCGCCACGCCAAATCTGGTGTCTGTATAGATACTATTGATTTGTCCTGCTTCTGCCGTAACGCTTGTAGCAGGTATTGCAGCAGATGATTTGATAAGCTGTTGCTGGTATACAGCTCTCAACTGTTCATTCTTCACACTGCTGTTATTTTTTAAAGCGGTATCAATTGCAGCCTGCAAAGAAATCGGCGTTTGTGCTTTTATGCCATTTATACAAAACAGCAGGAGCAGCATAGCAGCAGCCGGTTTTATTTTATTTTTTTTCGGACTTACCGATTCAAATAATAAATACATAATTGGTAATACAAAAAGTGTGAGGAATGTAGCGATCATCAATCCACCGATTACAACAGTAGCAAGTGGTCGCTGTACTTCGGCTCCTGCGCCATTGCTGATGGCCATTGGTAAAAATCCTAGCGATGCAACAAATGCTGTCATCAATACCGGCCTTAATCTAACCTTGGTTCCCATTATCACGATGCGATACATATCATGCAGGCCATCTTTTTTTAACCGGTTAAATTCTGCAATCAACACAATGCCATTTAAAACTGCCACACCAAACAAAGCAATAAAACCTACACCAGCACTAATGCTGAATGGCATGCCCCTCATGGCAAGAAATAAAATTCCACCAATTGCAGAAAGCGGTATAGCTGTGTAAATAAGCAATGCATGTTTGATGGAACCAAATGCAAAATATAGTAGTAAAAAGATCAGGATAAGTGATACCGGTACTGCAATCATCAGCCTTTGCTTTGCTGCTTCTAAATTTTCAAAAGCACCGCCATAAGTAACATAATAGCCTGCAGGGAACTTTATTTTGCTATCTACTTTCTGCTGCAGTTCTTTCACAATGCTTTGCACATCTCTTCCTCTTACATTAAAACCTACTACAATCCTGCGCTTGGCATCTTCACGCTGTATTTGATTGGGGCCATTTTTAATTGCGACATCTGCTAATTGATACAAGGGCACCTGTGTTCCCTTCGGCGTTGGTATCAATAGATTTTGTACATCATCTAAATTTTGTCGTTTTTCATTTTGCAAACGAACGACTAAATCAAAACGTTTTTCTCCCTCGAAAACTAATCCTGTAGCCTGCCCTGCAAAAGCTGTGTTAACAACACGGTTGATGTCACTAATACTTAATTCATATTGTGCAATGGCAGCCCTGTTATAACTGATGATTACCTGAGGCATACCTGCAATTGGCTCAACAAACAAATCCTGTGTGCCGCTAACCGTACCAATCACTTTTGCTAAATGATTTGCATAACTGGCCAGTGTATCCAGGTCTTCGCCAAATATTTTACATACCACATCCTGTCTTGCACCTGTCATTAATTCATTAAAACGCATTTGCACCGGGAACTGGAAACCCGTAGTAATGCCGGGCACATCCTGCAATGCAGTTCCCATTTTTTCTGCCATCTCATTAAATGAATGCGCCGATGTCCATTCCTTTTTATCTTTCAAAATCACCATCATATCGCTTGCTTCCATCGGCATAGGATCTGTTGGTATTTCACCGCTTCCAATTTTTGTTACTACTTTTTCTACTTCAGGAAATTTTGTTTTTAAAATGTGAGCAGCCTGCTGTGTTTTTTCTATGGTGGTGTTTAGATTACTTCCTGTTAACACCCTGGTATCAACAGCAAAGTCGCCTTCTTCCAAAGCAGGAATAAATTCACCGCCAAGTGTAAATAGAATTATAACCGCTATCACAAAAAGTGAGAATGCAGAAGCCAATACCAGCTTCGGAAATTTCAGCACACGTGTTAATGCATTTTGATAAACACGTTCCACTTTAAACATCCACTTGTCTGATAAATTAGGTTGGTGTTTTATTTTTTTGCTTAGTACCAATGCACTCATCATAGGGATATAAGTAAGTGATAAGATGAAGGCACCCAACAATGCAAAAGCTACTGTTTGAGCCATCGGCTTAAACATCTTTCCTTCAATGCCCTGCAGTGTGAAGATGGGCAGGTACACAATCAGGATGATGATCTGCCCAAATACAGCGCTGTTCATCATTTTACTGGCAGAGTTGTACACCTGTGTGTCCATCTCCGCCTGTGAGAATTGATTGATATGGCTAAACTTTTTGCTGTGCGATAAAAGGTGCATTACTGCTTCCACTATGATCACTGCGCCATCTACAATCAAACCAAAATCCAAAGCACCAAGACTCATCAGGTTACCACTCACGCCAAACATATTCATCATGATAATGGCAAACAACATTGCTAACGGGATAACAGAAGCTACCAGTAAGCCTGCTCTAAAATTTCCCAGAAACAGTACCAAAATAAAAACAACAATCAATGCACCTTCTGCCAAGTTTCTCTCCACTGTGCTGATGGCATTGTTCACCATTTTTGTCCTGTCAAGAAAAGCTTCAATCACTACACCTTCGGGCAAGGTCTTTTGAATAAGCTTTATCCGTTCTTTTACAGCCTTTATTACTTTACTGCTGTTTTCACCTTTCAGCATCATCACTACTGCACCAGCTACTTCACCCTGGTCATTGTAACACATGGCGCCATACCTGGTGGCATGTCCAATATTAATTTGTGCTACGTCCCTTATAAAAAGCGGTGTACCGTTATTTGATTTTACAGCAATGTTTTCGATGTCTTCTTTACTTCCAATCAATCCCTCACTTCGTATAAACAACACCGTTGGTCCCTTTTCAATATAAGCC
>CAZDHQ010000087.1:3390-10039 GCA_964505135.1 uncultured Ferruginibacter sp. | reverse complement strand
AATTAGAACCCCTCTTATCTTCTTTCTATAGCTTTCTCTTGCTGCATCCTTTCTATTAAGCTTAGTATGAGATCCCATATGTTATCTTCATATGCGTCAACTAAAAAGAATTGCGCTGCTCCTTCAATACCTTGATCGTTGTCATCAGTTTTCATCAGTCAATAGTTGAATGTGATCAATATTTTTTTATGAGGGTTACGCCGGCAGTAAGCAATATAGCTCCAAGGCTTCTTTGCCAGTTTATCTTATGAACTTCAAAATGCAGTAATCCAAAATGCTCTATCAACAAAGCTGATATCAGCTGGCTGGCGACAAATATTATAATGACATTGCTTATCCCAATTTTTTGCGGACCAATAGTGAAGGTTATGATGTTCATTGCAATAAAAAATCCACCTATCCACATCATAAAACTTGTTTGTCGGATGGATCCGACTCCGGGAAATTTTGAGCCCGTGATTAGCATCACAACAAAGATGATTGATGCAGCAACAAGAAAAGCAAACAACACTGCAGCCAAAGGACTACCAAGGGTTTTTCCCAATAGCCCATTTGAAGAAGACATTAACGGCAGGCAACTACCTACAGTTGCCGTTAACAGTATAAAGAACAAGTGATTCATAGCTTTCATTTTGCTGCCGTTTACCTGATTCCTTTTTTACCAAGAAAATTGATAATAAGATTGGCAGCTTCACTATGGTGTTCCTCTAGCAGGAAATGGCCACCATTTAATAAATGAATTTCCGCAGATGGATTATCTTTTTTATATGCCTCTGCACCGGGAGCAATAAACAGCTTGTCATTTTTGCCCCAAATAACCAGTGTAGCTGGTTGATATTTTTTGAAATAAGCATGCCATGTTTCATATAATGGAAGGTTGCTGCCGTAGTTACGGAAAAGCGCCAATTGAATTGCATCGTTTCCTGGCCTGTCAAGATAAAACTGGTCAAGTAAATAACTGTCCGGGCTGATTTTAGAAACATCTTCAGCACCATCTTCATACTGCCACTTTGTAGCACCCAGTGATAAAAAACCTCTTGCAGCCTTTTCTGTTTCAGTGTTTGGATGTTGTATATATGCTACTAATGGAGCTAATGCGTCTCCTAAACCTTCACTATAAGCGTTGGCATTTTGAATAATGAGTGCCTGGATTAACTCCGGTCTTTGCGATGCAACACGAAATCCAACCGGGCCTCCATAATCCTGCGCCAATAAGCTGAACTTTTTTAAACCCAACGCATCAATAAAGTGATTGATTGTTGCAGTGAGATTATCAAAAGTGTATGTATACTCAGTAGTGGAAGGAGCACTGCTTTGACCAAAACCAGGGTAGTCAGGGGCAATTAAATGATAGTTGCCAGAAAGATCATTTATAAGATTCCTGTACATGTGCGAAGAAGAGGGAAATCCATGTAATAAAAGAATGGTGGGTTTATTTTTGTCACCTGCTTCCCGGTAAAAGATACGTAGACCATCTACCGTTATTGTTTTGTAATAGACTGTTGTGTTCATTTTCTTTTTTGTTTGATTAGTGTTTAAATTATGCTGGTCTTCACTTCTTATTTGGGCATTAAGTAAAGAGATACTGCCAAGAACCAGCCCGGCTGATAAAACTGCTTTTTTCATTTTTATTTTTGTTTTGATTAGAAATAATATAACTGTTTGCATTGATTAATCATACAGACAAGTCTGTCTATAAATGTTCAAAAAAATAGTCAGCTGAAAATTGATTGTATTGCAAGAATAATTCCAGTGCACTGTAAAAGGCAAAATAAATCATCTGCAGGCTTACCACCATCCAGTCACTTTTGATAGATTTACCAACCATTAGCAAAAGCATTAAGAGAACACCTGCTATAATTGCTGCTTTGGTTAAAAACCCGACAACCAGCAGCGCCCCAATCGTCGCTTCTGTTACCGGAAGAACTGAAGCAAAACTTTTTACCAGCAAAGCCGGAAGCATGGAATTTTCATACTCCCTTTCGAGTGCATTTTTAAATTCAGTTATCCCGTTTTTGATTCTTATAAAACCATGCATAAAAATGTTTACTCCCAATGCAACTCTTAAAATGGTGTAGGCTGTAATGCTCATTGTTTAGTTTTTAACAAAAGTAAGATACCAGAACAGACAAGTCTGTCTACTATGTGACAAAAAAATTATAAAATCTTTTCGGCTATTTTTTTAGCTGTCTTAACAGGCCACACATCTTCATGTACTTTACTGGCTATTAATGCTGCGTCAAATAATAAGTATAACTCATCAGCCAGCTTTTCCTTACCACTGCCCTTTAATATTTCTGCAAATAAAGCCCTGATATTATCTTTCTGTTTTTTTATCATGGCTCTCACTTTTATATTTTCCTTTGGTATCTCAGATGCGATATTTAAAAAGTTACAACCATGATATTCTTTTTCCCTGGTAAGTTTCACCAGGAAATCAAAAAGGCTCAAAGCTTTTTCCCTGTATGTCTTATGCTTTGCGGTTATTTGATGAAGCATATCATTGGTAGAGACAGAAGTAACCTTTAAGTATTCCATTAGCAAATCATCCTTTGAAGGGAAGTATTGGTAAAGGCTTGCCTTAGCCACTTCAGCTTCCTTAATTACCTGGTTGATGCCCGTGCTGTTATATCCCTGTCGGTAAAAAAGTTGCGCTGCTGTATCAACAATTCTTTGTCTTGTATCTGAACCCGGTTTTTGATTCATGCTGCAAAGTAATGCAATTAATTTAAAATAGACAAGTCTGTCTGTTTATTTTTTTTAAAAGGCCGAACATAATTCCGGCCTTTATCGAAATTAGTTTAGTGAGCTGCTTCCGTTTCTAACTCAACAGCCAGTGGAAAATCAACGGGCACTTTTGTAAGATTGTGCAGGTAGTTCATTGCCGTTTTATCACTTATTTGCAACACAAGATCCACTAAATTCTCGTTGCTGTAACCTTGTGCATAAAAATCATCTACCAACTCAGCTTCTGCATTGCCACGATTGCGGGTAATGCTAGCGGCAAGTTTAACCAGTGCATTCAGTTTGGGATTGTCTGCCTTTTCACGGCGAATATTGAGCAGTTGTTCATCAGTAAATCCATTCATCTTACCAATCAACGTGTGAGCACTTTTGCAGTATATACAATTGTTTACTTCGCTTACTACCAGGTTTACTGCTTCCTTTTCTTTGTTGCTTAAGGTTGTTTTAGCATTTTGAAATGCCAGGTAACGCCCCAGCCCATTTTCAGAATAAGCTATGGTAGCGTATAGGTTTGGTACAAATCCAAGTGCTTTGTTTAACGTGTCAAAAATGGCCTGATTGGCTGGTGCTACCTGATCTCTTGAGGGAACCGTAAATTTTTTCATTGTTTTATTTTTTATTAATGTCGTTATTGACAGTGCAAAATTGCTCCTGATCCAGGCCATAAAAAATGGAGGATGGTCGCAATGAGATGGATAATTTTCTCATACTATGAATGTCGCAAGCAGCTAAGCTGCTGATGAAGTTCAAGGAGTATAAATTGTATTATTCATAAAATACAAAGCCATCTCCCTTAAAATATTTTTCTTTCCTGCAACCCATTCATCCAATCACACGTATGGTTTCAAAAATGTAAGGTATTGGTACTTGGATCGTCTTTACCGATGGCCGCTGATGTTCCGGGGCTTCGTTTTTAAAAACTAATATGGGCGCAGGTTGAAAACACTAACAATTATAGATGGTTGCAGAAATCACAACCATAAATTTCAAAAAATACTGTATGACAAATACAGGGCATTTGCTTTAAAGACAGTATTCAGGTATATCTATAATTATGAAGATGCAATAGAAGTAACCAACGATGGATTTGTAAAGCTCTTTTTAAACATTGAAAAATTCAATTACAGCGATTCATCAGATATTGATAAATTATTTTTTGGCTGGTTAAAAAGAATCATGATTAATTGCGCAATAGACCTGCTGAGAAAAAAAATGATGTTACCTGAAATAGGTGGCATTCCGGATTATGTGTGGGATATTAAAGATGAAAACAGCAGCAGTGATCAGTCACTGATCTTTAAAGACCTTGTTACAGCAATAAAAAAACTACCGCCCACGTACAGGATAACGTTTAACATGCATGTAATAGATGGTTATACACACAACGAAATAGCGGCATCATTAAAAATTCCTGTAGGTACATCAAAATCCAATCTTATGAGGGCAAGAACACTTATAAAAAAATACCTGGAGCCAAATGATTCATTGAAAGAATGCAGTATTTAGAAAACGATATGGACGCCTTATTTCAGCAGGCCGCAGCGCATTATCCGCTTAATACGGGTAAAGATGACTGGCAGATTGTGCTGGAGAAAATTAGAGCGCAACAACAAAAACAACAGCCAGCAAATAAAGCAATAAATAAGCGGCGGTTGATTTTAATATTGGCCGCAACATTGTTATGCTTAATTGCAGGTATCTCTTTCCTGTATTATATAATGATCGGGTACAACACAACGAAAGAAAATACAGTCACTAAAAATATTGTTGCCATTCAGCAAAAAGAACAAAGGCAACATCAAAAAGCTGATCAATTAAATAACAAAAACTCATTAACAGTCGTAAGAGAAGATAGAAAAATTTTACTTGACGTTAAAAAGAAGCTGAATACAAAACAGCAAATTGAAACCAATCAATGGGTATCGAAAATAACAATAGCTGGTAGTAAAGACATATCTAAACAATTGATACCGCTAGATGAGAACAAAATAGGAAAGATAAACTTGAAGCGAAGGCTGCTTGTTATAAACTCTATTGTAAAACATGAAACAGGTACTGCCCATTCAAGAATATTGCTACCGCTACAATTAGCTACGCCAAAAGAACAACTGTTAAATAATAACAGAGATAAAAAATTATATGTCGGCGTAGCCACAGGGTTTGATTTTAATAAGGGTGCATCCATGAATTATAAAACTGCAGGATGGAAGGCTGGTATCATGGCGGGCTACCAGTTAAATGATGTAATAGCGCTGGAGACAGGCTTAAACTGGCTATCTAAAACCTATGAAAGCCAGGGTAAAGCCTTCAGCATGGAAAAAGTAGCTTCCTCAATGCCCATGGGAATGGTAATCAATAAGCTTAAAACAAACAGTTCACTGATTGAGATTCCGCTGAGTATAAAATATGATTTCCATCGCAGCAGTAAAAGCAGGTTATTCTTGAATGGAGGCATTTCATCTTACATCATGATGAAAGAAATCAATGAGTATAATGTAACGCTTAATGGACAGCAGGATAAACTAACGGGCATGTATATGCAAAAAACTATTGTGATGCCGGCCGTTGCCAGTTTAAGTTTTGGCTATCAACAGCATATTTTTAAACAAAGTACATTAAGAATCGAACCCTTTATAAAAGTGCCACTAAGAGGTATCGGCGTTGGTAGTTTGCCGGTAACTACAGCAGGCCTGCAGCTTGCAATAACCAGCTATTTAAAATAACTATTCTTAAAAATGAATCAGGACACTTGGGGCAAAATATGCCCGTGGCAATTGTATGCCTTAAATCGAGTAAATAAATTTTAAACATCAAAAAATAAAACAATGAAAAAAACAGCAGTTACAAGATCCCTATGGATGGCAGCATTAATTTTTGCAATGGCATCGTGTAAAAAAAATTCAGATAGCAACAATCTACCGGAGACTTCCGGCAATGCAACAGAGACAATGATGCTGGAAGAAGGAAAAAATCCGGATGAATTATCGCTCAATGACAATTCAAATCTTCTATTAAACAGAGGCGATGCTCATAATACTTATTTGTATACAGAATCAAATGAAGCCGGCATAAATTCAATAGTTATCCTTGCTGCAAAAAAAGATGGACAGCTGCAGGTAAAAGATAAAGTTGCAGCTGGTGGAAAGGGATTAGGCGTCCGTCTTGGTTCACAGGGTGCCCTTGCATTTAGTGATGACAATGAATGGTTGTTTGCAGTAAATGCCGGAAGTAATTCTATATCATCTTTTAAAGTAAATAACAACGGAGCACTAACGTTAACGAATACTGTAGATTCAAAAGGGAATACACCAGTGAGTGTGAGTGTACACAATAACCTGTTGTATGTATTGAACAGGGGTACAGATAATATCAGCGGTTTTAAAATAGGCCATAACGGAGAGCTCACGTATATTGAAGGATCTACACAGGCTTTAAGCGGCACAGCAGTAGATGCTCCGCAGGTATCCATCACACCAGACGGTAATTGGGTGGTAGTTACTGAAAAAGCTACTAATACCCTGGGTGCTTTCCGCATCAAGAATGACGGCTCAATTAACCCCGGCACATTTAGCAATGCTGCTGCTCCCACTCCATTTGGATTTGATTTTTCACGTGGCTACATGATTGTGTCAAATGCTGTTGGCGGAGCTGCAGGTGCCGGTTCAGCCAGCTCACACCTAATAAAAAATGATGGCAGTGTAGCGAGTGTAAGCGGCGCTGTGCCTAATCAGCAGGGAGCGCCATGCTGGGTAGCTTCTACTAAGTACGGCAGGTATGCATATGTGGCCAACACGGCGAGCAATACGGTATCATCCTATTATGTATCTCCGTTCGGAAAGTTGTATTTAATACATGCACAGGCCGGCAATACAGACCGGGGAGCCGCTGATCTTGTAGTAACAAA
>CAZDHQ010000087.1:0-3380 GCA_964505135.1 uncultured Ferruginibacter sp. | reverse complement strand
GGCTATGTGTATGTGCTTACATCCGGCTCACATACCATCAACGGTTTTCGCAGAAGACCTTTAGGTAAACTTGAAAGCACCTCCACTTCTGAAGTTTTGCCTATTTCCACTACTGGTCTTGCTACAAGATAAATATCGAATTGAAAAAATCAGCCTTAGTTATAAAAGTGTATTGCTTCTTTAAATCATGTGGTTTTTACAATCAGGTTTGTTTAAAAACTTACCGCAACGATGTAAGGCTACAAAAGAAAGACCGTCTACCTTTTTTTCACAATTAAATTAAATTGAAGAACATGAAACAAATTTTATCCGTTGCTCTTTTTGTATTGGTAAGCCTGGTTACAAACGCACAATCTGCAACTTATTACAATGAAAAAGGATTAGCAGTTAAAGGTTATGATGTGGTTGCCTATTTTACAGATTATGCGCCGGCTGAAGGATCAAAAAACTTTAGCTACAAATGGGAAGGTGTAGAATGGCGCTTTAAAAACCAGGCGAACCTTGATGCTTTTAAAGCAAATCCTGCTACCTATGCTCCGGAGTTTGGAGGTTATTGCGCCTATGGTGTGAGTGAAAATCACAAAGCACCGACCGATCCTGCAGCATTTACAGTACTTAACAACAAGCTATATCTTAACTATAGCCTTGATGTTAAAAAAATGTGGTTAAAAGATACTGATGGAAGAATCAAAAAAGCTACAGAAAACTGGAAGGCACTTAAAAGCAGTAAGTAATTGCGTGAGATCATTTATTTGCTTTAGCAATATTGATTCATGCAAACAGGAATAGGTTGGCTAAGTTTGCATATCAAGATGGTAACGTTGTATGGAAAAAGGTTTCAGCAAATTGCTGAAACCTTTTTATTTGATTTCAATTCCACTTACTTTATGCTGTAATTTTCGATGCTCATCCCAACTTCAACCAAAGGCAAAGCTTCTTTATAAAAAATAACGACCATTTAAAAGAAAAACAAGTAACCATCCATCTGCTTTGTACTTTTATAGTATAATCGATTACTCAATCGCCATGACGGATGCAGCAAATAGACAGCCAACCTACTGGCTTACACGCTTTATGATCCTAAGGTTATTTGGCGTTTTATATGCAATTGGATTTTTAATATTAATTAACCAGGCCATTCCTTTGATCGGAGCTAATGGTTTAACGCCTGCCAATATTTTCATTAACGACCTGCATCGTATTTATGGATCTACTGAAGCCTGCTTTTTAAAATACCCATCCCTTTTTTGGTTTGTTCATTCAGACAATAGCATGCATATCGCAGCATGGACCGGCTTTATACTTTCCTTAATAGTAATAGCAGGGTATGCAAACGTACCATTGGTGTTTATCCTTTGGTTTCTATACATGTCTTTTGTGCACATGGGCCAGGAGTGGTATGGCTTTGGCTGGGAAATACAAATGATTGAAACAGGATTTCTCTGCATGTTTCTTTGTCCCTTTTGGGATGCCCGTCCATTTCCAAAACATCCTGCACCATTACCTATTATCGTTTTATTTCGCTGGTTGAGCTTTCGTGTAATGCTTGGAGCTGGATTAATCAAAATTCGCTGGGATGTAAAGTGGCTTAGCGGAAGTGCATTGTACTACCACTTTGAAACTCAGCCGATACCAGGACCGTTGAGCAGGTGGTTTCATTTCTTACCAAAAACTGTATTGCAAATTGGAGTATGGTTTAATTTTTTGGCAGAATTGGTAGCACCATGGTTTGTGTTTTGGCCGAGAATGGCAAGGCATATCGCAGGAACAATTATTGTATTATTCCAGTTAAGCATTATTCTCAGCGGCAATCTTTCTTTTTTAAACTGGCTCACCATTTTGCCTACTCTTGCCTGCTTTGATGATGGTTTCTGGTCTAAAATTCTGCCACAGCGATTGGTTAAGAAAGCGGCACTTGCAGAAGAACAGGCTGAGCCATCACAGCCAATGGTTATCACTGCAGGTATCGCCACTGCAATAGTAGCATTGCTTAGTATACAGCCTGCATTAAATTTATTAAGTCGTGATCAAAGAATGAATGGCTCATATGAGCCTCTCAACATCGTAAATACCTATGGTGCATTTGGAACTGTGAGTGAAGAAAGATTGAATATTGTATTTGAGGGAACAAGCGATAACGACAGCTCTGACCATGCTAACTGGAAAGCATACACTTACAAAGGGTTGCCTGTTGAACTGGATAAACGACCACCGCAAATTTCACCTTATCAACTGCATTTTGACTGGCAGCTTTGGTTTGCGGCTATGACTACTTCTTACGATAACCCCTGGACTAAAAATGTTGCCTGGAAATTACTTCACAACGATCCAGCAGTTGTAAGTCTTTTTGCCAACAATCCATTTGCCTCTAAGCCACCAAAATATATACGCATAGTGCTTTACAGGTATCATTTTGCAAAACCTGGAAACGAAGCCGGTAATTACTGGAGCAGGGACAAAATTGGGATTTGGTTACATCCGTTGAGTGCTGATGATGCAGTATTGATGCTGTTTTTAAAAAACGAAGAATGGTTAAGGAAGCAGTGATGATTAGTTATAATTGACCTTACTGCTGCTTCAGTTATCATAAAAAGATTGCCTGGTTTTCTTATTCAGCAGGAAAGAATTTCACATGTATGCCCAAGTTGATTTAAGTGCGACACTACTTTGGATATATCGGATTCTTCTATTCCATTAACTCTTAAAATTCTATCTCTATCACTTAAATCAAAGTTAACTGTAACACCAGAAAACTTTTTCTGTAAATACTCAAGTACCCTTTTGCTTTGCGTTTTAGTCTTCACATTGGTTTTATATATTTCCAGCATGGAACTTCGTTTTTAAGTTTATTAAACACTCGCTGTTATTGCGGCATTTTCGTTACGCCTTTTGATGATTTTTTTAAAATTCGCTGTAGTTGCCTGGCTGTTTTAAATCCGCATTGGGAGGCGATGTATTCTATGGTAAATTCGGGATTGTTCAGCATTGTTTTAGCATATTCAATACGCAGTAATGTTAAATATTCTAATATTGTTGTACCCGTTTTTTCTTTAAATACACGACTTAAATTTCTTGGACTCATTGCTACCAGTGCCGCTAAATCCTCAATAGCGTTATCGTCTGAAAGATGTTCTATCAAATGGTCTTGCACAATATGAATGTTTGGATTGATATGGTTTCTATAATCCAGGTAAATACTCTTTTGTGTATGGTTATGGCTTCTCCGGTGATATACCACCAGCCCTCTTGCAACTTTATGGGTAAACAAAGCTCCCTTTAATTCTTCCAGGATAGCAAGCGCAAGGTCAATACCGGCACTGATTCCGGCGCTTGTATATACATTGTTGCTTTTTTTAAAAAGAATATCTGATATTACTTTA
>CAZDHQ010000086.1:8701-10082 GCA_964505135.1 uncultured Ferruginibacter sp. | reverse complement strand
TGCGCTTGAAATAACCGGGCAGACCGGCCCGGTAGCAGTCATTAATCAAAAAGAAAATAATAACTCAATTGCTCAACAAACTCCACCGATTAAAAATAGCGCAGTTAAAACTGCAAAACAATTTGTCATAAGTAAAAAGAAAATAATTACAGTTAGTAATGGTGAGGTAGCGGAAAATAACGGACAGGAAGAAAAGGCTGATGTTGCTTCTCTTGATGAGCTTTCTAAAATAAATCCTGAATGTCTTGAACCTATTTCTTTTAATGCTGACGTTGAAAGATCAGTTGTTCAAATACAGCCAATCAAATTGGCGAAACTGGAGCCGCTGCATAAATCAACAGCCGCTGTCAGATCCAATAAATCAAAAGCAAAAAATAAAGGTCATTTTGAAATTGTTGCAGCGGGAGGAAAATTCTCTTTAAGTGATAAGTCTCTGTTTGGTGGAGTGTTTAATTCAGATCCTGCAAAGGCGCTTTCATCTGCTGGTTTAGATTATGCAAGCGGGGGAGTTGGTATTACAGATACGGTATTATATGCCCAGTCTTATTTAAAAAGTGGAACATCTTTTTCGTTAGGCTTAAATTATGTAAAATCAATTTCTAAAAAAACATCTGTTAGTTTAGGGGCAGGGTTTAGGTATGGTAATACCAGGCTTGATTCTAAAAGTTATTTGGCTTATCCTACCACTTCAACATCAAACATTGGCTATAGTCGGGCGTTAGAATCTGTGAGTACATCTAATCGGTTTTATTTTATTGACCTGCCCATCCAAATACAGTCTTTGATTGGCAGCGGGAAAAGATTGCCATTATACTGGAATGCTGGTCTGCAATACTCTTATTTAATTCATTCGTTAACTCCTCAATATAATGCTGTACAAAACACCTTTAGCAGCAGCGTTTTGACAAGGAATATTTTTGGAATTTCAGCAGGGCTTGATGTGGCGTTATTTAAAAATAAAAAAGCAGCATTTAAAATTGGTCCATCTCTTTATTATAGTTTTTCTAAGGCTGCCAATAAAGATCTATACAAAAACATGCATTATCATTTTGCGGGTATCCAGGTAAAAAAATCCTTGTAATACAAGCGTGTTTATTGCAATGCAAAAATGTTTTTAAAATAATATGAATTCAGCAGTATGCATAATAAGATAGGCTTGCTTATGGTGTTATTATTGTGCAATATGGCAGTAAGGGCGCAACAACCAGCGGCGAAAAATAAAAATGATTTATTTAAGAATTTTCATTCTTACAACAGCATCCAATTATTAACCGGAAGTACTTCCACATCGCTTTCATGGCATAGTGTGAATGGTTTTAGCAAAGGGAAATTTTTTGGCGGCATTGGCACTGGTTTCGACTATTATTATAAATCATCCGTA
>CAZDHQ010000086.1:0-8691 GCA_964505135.1 uncultured Ferruginibacter sp. | reverse complement strand
TTGCAGAAGCAAGATTTGATATAACAGGTATCAACCGTAAGCTCCAGCTCTTTGCGAACGCAGGTGTGCATATTCCTTACGGTAACATAAACAAAAGGGAACCATTTAAAACTGGTGATTTTAAAACCGGCAGGTTACTAGCCGCAGACTTTGATTATTATATACCTGTTAAGATGAATGCAATTGTTATAGGAGTAGCTTATGCACAAAAGCGATTAACACAAATGGTAGATTATACTACCTGGAATCCTGTTTTAAATGAGTTAGAAAATCATCCAATTAAAGAGCTGTATTCTTTTAACAGCTATTGGATGAGAATAGGCTATGTGTTTTGATGTATAAAGTGAAGATTCCGTTTGATGCCGGCATATTTTGTTCTTTTTATCGGGGAGTCTTTAAAAATAGTTTTGAAACTTTCTTCTGTTAATTCTTCCCAATCGGCATTGCTGAAATTTAAAACAGCAGGCAGCGGAGTAAAATCAATTTCATTGGTCGGTTGGCTAAAGCGGTTCCAGGGGCAAACATCCTGGCAAACATCACATCCAAATAACCAGTTATCAAATTGATCCTTCATTGCATCCGGCAGCAAAGCATCTTTTAATTCAATAGTAAAATAACTGATGCACTTGCTGCCATCAATGATTTTGTCAGGAAGTATAGCATTGGTAGGACAGTTGTCAATACATCTGGTACAGCTGCCGCAGTAATCTTTTACTAACGGTGTGTCATACACTAATGCGATATCTACAATCAGCGTAGCAATAAAATAAAAGCTGCCTGAATTTTTATTGAGCAGGTTTCCATTTTTACCAATCCAACCCAGTCCGCTTTTTTGTGCCCATGTTCTTTCTAATACAGGTGCACTATCTACAAAACCTCTTCCGTTAAAATCACCAATTTCTTTTTTTAAATCTTCAATCAGTTGTTTCAATTTTCCTCTTATCACATCATGATAATCTTTTCCATAGGCGTACTTGGCAATTTTTACTGTATTGCTTTGTTGAACTGTTGAGGGGAAATAATTCATCAATAGGGTGATAACAGATTTAGCACCAGGTACTAGTTTGGTTGGATTAATCCGAAGATCAAAATAATTTTCCATGTATTGCATCTTGCCGTGCATTCCTTTATTGAGCCATGTTTCCAGGCGTTTGGCATCTTCGTCAAGCACAGCAGCTTTTGCAATACCACAGTAGTCAAAACCCAACAGTTTTGTTTTTTCTTTTATGATTTTGGTTAGATTCTGTAGATCCAATCAGAGAAAATTTTTGGTAATATTTACAATTAGTCTATATTGCTAAAGCTTAAAACAAATTAAAACCCTTTTTTAAAATGAAACCCTTAGCCAGTTTGCTTAGCCTTCTCTTGTGTATTTCTTTATTATCAACTTCACAGGCGCAGGACAAATTAAATATTAAATTCGGAAAAGTTAGTCCGGAAGATTTTAATTTAAAAAGTGCAGTTATTGATTCTTCCTCTAACGCAGTGGTGGTGGCCGATGTTGGGTTCTCTGAATTCCAGGGAAATACCAAAGGTTATTTTTCACTTCGCTTTAAAAGACAAACCCGGATTAAAATCCTGAATAAAAATGGTTTGGAGGCTGCCAACGTAGAAATTCCATTGTATGTAGATGGAAACAATGAAGAAAAATTAGAGAGTATAAAAGCTGTTACCTACAACCTTGAAGATGGAAAAGTAATAGAAACAAAGCTTGAGAGCGCTTCTATTTTTAAAGACAAACTTTCCAAAAAAGTATCTGTAAGGAAGTTTACCATGCCTGCAGCAAAGGAAGGTTCCATCATTGAGTACTCCTATACAATATTGTCTGATTTTTTATTCAATCTTCAGCCCTGGGAATTTCAAGGTGAATACCCAAAACTTTGGAGTGAGTATGAAGTTCATATTCCGGAATTTTTTCAATATGTTTTCCTTTCACAGGGATCTAAGGCCTTTGCTGTTAACAAAGCTGATCAAACATTTGGTAATTGGTCTGTAATGGTTGGAGGTAATAGTGCCGGTAGAAGTGAAACCGTTAACTTAAATGGTGCGATTAATCAAAACAGGTGGGTAATGAAAGACGTTCCCGCACTTAAAGAAGAAGCGTTTACCTCCACGCTCCAAAATCATATTGCAAAAGTTCAGTTTCAGTTATCAGCGATTCAGTTTCCTAATAGTTCCAGGCATGAAATTATGGGCACATGGCCTAAAGTAGCTGAACAATTATTAAAAGACGAAGATTTTGGCCAGGACCTATCAAGAGCAAACAATTGGCTGGATGATGACCTAAAAGTAGTGACGGCTGGTGCTAAGTCTAATCTTGAAAAGGCCAAAGCCATCTATGCTTACATTAAGAAAAATTTCACCGCTACCTCAAGCACGGGGCTGCAGCTTACCAACAGTCTAAAGACTACTTTCAAAAATAAAAATGGAAACGTTGCTGATATTAACCTTTTATTGGTAGCCATGTTGCGCCATGAAAATATAAATGCAGATCCGGTTTTGCTAAGTACAAAAAGCCATGGCTACACGCATGAAATATATCCCATAATGGAAAGGTTCAATTATGTGATCTGTGATGCGCAAATTGATGACAAAAGCTATTTTTTGGATGCATCTAACAGCAGTCTTGATTTTGGGCAATTACACTGGAAATGCTATAACGGCCATGCAAGGCTTATCAATGAACTCAATCCTATACCCATCTATCTTGATGCAGATTCTATAAGCGAATCAAAGATGACCTCCGTGGTGGTAGTAAACTCTGATAACGGAAAATGGGAGGGTAGCCTTGATTCAAGACCAGGTATATATGAAGCGATTTCGGTAAAAGAGCAGGTAAAAGAAAAAGGCGAAGAAGCATTTTTTAAGAAAATTAAAACCGGGTTCATCAATGATATTAAACTGGCTAATACGCATATTGATTCATTAAAAAAAGAGGGACAGCCACTTACTATACATTATGATTTTGATCTTAATCTGAATAATGAGGAGGATGTTATTTACTTTAATCCAATGATGGGAGAAGTGATGAAGGAGAATCCGTTTAAGTCTGCAGAAAGAGTATATCCTGTGGAAATGCCATGTTCTTCAGATGAAATCTTTGTAGCCAATATAGAAATACCTAAAGGCTATGTAGTAGATGAAATACCTAAATCAGCAAGAGTTAGTTTCAATGAAACCGACGGTATGTTTGAATACCTTATTTCAAATTCTGGTGATTATGTTCAGCTTCGCTGCAGGCTTAAATTGACCAAAGCTAATTTTCTTCCTGAAGAATACGAAGCACTTAGAAACTTCTTTTCTTATGTGGTTTCAAAAGAGGGAGAACAGGTGGTATTTAAGAAGAAAAAATAATCTATGAAGCAATTTGTATCAATCATTTTTTTATTGCTAAATGCGCTGCTGTTAAAAGCAGGTGATGGCGAGTATGCTGTATTTAAAATTGATACAGCTTTATTGAGAAAGGCCAATGCAGTTAAGCGATTTGAAGAAATTCGTTTTGAAGTGACTGATTTGGACAAGGCAAGGTATTACCATAAATATGCCATCACTATTCTAAATGAAAAAGGAGACAGATTTGCCAACATGGTAGAGTATTACGATAAACTTCAGTCTATTGTTTCGATTGATGGTAAGTTGTACGATGCATATGGTCAGAAAATAAAAAGCCTTAAGAACAGTGATGTTTTGGATAAGAGTGGTACCGGCGCAAATGAGCTGGCGGATGATAACAGGTTAAAAGTTCATAATTTTTATCACAAGACCTATCCATATACTGTTGAATACGAGATTGAGCTAAAATTCAATCAGACGATGTTTTATCCCAGGTGGGATCCAGTGGATAATGAGCATATTTCAGTGGTATATAGCTCAATGATCGTTAAACTTCCGGAGTCATTTGGGTTTAGATATAAAAACTTCAATATTGACAAACCTGAAACTGCTGACGAAAAAGGGCTTAAAGTGTATAAGTGGGAGCTCAAAAATTTTAGAGCTGTTGAGCTGGAATATAAATGTCCGGACTGGCCGGAATTAGTGCCATTTGTTTACACAGCTCCAGAGTTGTTCCAGATAGAAGGGTATAAAGGAAATATGGCTAACTGGCAAGATTATGGAAAATTTGTTGCTGCATTAAAACAGGATCGGGATCAATTGCCGGATAATATCAAGCAGGCTGTACACGCAATGACGGATGGCTTAACCGATCCAAAACAAAAAATAGAAAAGCTGTATAGCTTTATGCAGGAGAATACAAGGTATATCAGCATACAGTTAGGTATTGGAGGCTGGCAACCATTTAGCGCTACTTATGTAGCTCAGAAGAAATATGGTGATTGCAAAGCTTTGACGAATTACATGTACTCATTGTTAAAGGAGGTAGGCATAAGGTCAAATTATACTATTATCAAAGCAGGGAGAGGTGGTCATTTTTTTGTTCCTGACTTTCCCTGTTCGCAATTTAACCATGTGATTTTGTCTGTACCGCTGCAAAAAGATACTGTATGGCTCGAATGTACGAGCCAAAGTATGTCTGCCGGCTATCTGAGTGATTTCACGGACGACCGGTATGCATTGATGATAGATGAAAATGGCGGTAAGCTCACCCGTACGCCTAAGTACGATCTGAATAATAATGTACAACTCCGTAAAATAAATGCAGCGATTGATCAAAATGGCCTGGCATCAATAGCTGTGGATGGATACTACCAGGCCTTACAGCAGGAAGAGCTTCACGGCATGATTAAATATCTTTCTAACGATAAAGTAAAAGAGCATTTAAACGAAGCCTTTAATTTACCTAACTATGAACTGGTTTCGTATGATTATAAAGAAATCAAAGGCTCACAGCCTGTAATAAAAGAGAACCTTAAACTCAGCGCAGGTAATTATGCTACTATTAGTGGCAAACGTTTATTTGTAATGCCCAATATTTTATCTAAGTCTTCCAAAAAATTAACCACAGATGAAACCCGTAAATACGATTACGTAGAAGACCTTGAGTACCGGGATATCGACACCGTTGAAATTAAAATCCCTGCTGGTTATAAACCGGAAAGTTTACCCAAGGATATTTTGATTCAAAATAAATATGGCAAATATGCTGCTACTGTAAAAGTGCAGGATGATAAGATTATTTACTATCGAATAATGGAACAATACAGCGGAAGATTTGCTGCTACAGAATATGGAGACATAGTGAAGTTTTTTGAACAGGTCTACAAAGCAGACCGCAACAAGCTGGTCTTTGTAAAACAGGAATAAAGTTGGTGTATAGGAATAAACAAAGCAACAGGCCTGGCAAAAATGCCGGGTCTGTTCATTTAGTTACAGTTGCTTGCCTTCATTTGTTCATCAATCTTATTCTTCAGCTTCATGTAAATATCTTTTCTCTCATCACTCATAGCTTTCTTTACAAAAATGATGCATGCATATCCCCTGCATTTATCTATGTAAGGCCAGGTGCCAAATAAGCCGGGACAAGAAACCACCGTGCTGTTACCGTTTTCATCCTGTGCCTGTATCCATTCGCCTAATCCATATTCATAGCCTTTTGCCAGTTCAGGTATAAATTTTTTTACGGTATTTTGTGTTTGTACTTTCTGCATTTCTTCAATAGCCTTCTCACTTAAAATTCGTTTGCCTTTGTACATGCCTTTATTTAAAATCATCGAAAGAAAATTCATATAATCTGCAGCAGTTGACTCTCCGCTGCCGGAAGGATTTACCGGTGCTTCATCGGATGAAAAGCCGCTGTTCTTCATCTCAAGCGGTGTAAATATTCTTTGTTTCATCAGTGCTTCAAAGCTTTTCTTTGAAATTACTTCCATTACTCTTGCAGCTATATTTAAACCCATGTTGCCATAAAAAAATGACTTACCCGGGTTGTCTGCTATTTCCTTCTTTGCAAAAGAATTAACCTCTTCTTCAAGCGATTCAAATTTTCTTCGTTCTAACACTTTTAAAATAGTACGGCTGTTATCTGTAATGCCAGTGGTTTGAGTTAGGCAATTGCGAAGCGTAATATATTTTTTACCGTAGCTTTCATAAATGGGTAGGTAAGTGCTGATGGGTTCATCCAAAGATATCTTTCCTTCATCTACAAAGGTCATCACCATGGCAGCGGTAAGCCATTTGCTGCAGCTGGCTATAGCTTCTCTTGTTTTAATATTAAACTCACCCATTTCTTTTTGGTAAATAATTTTTCCATCTTTATATACCAGTGCGGCAAGATCATTGCCCAGTACTTTTTGGTTGACTTTTAAATAATTGTCTACATCGCTAAAATCATATTGTGCAGTCGCATTAAGACAAAATAGCATAAAAGCCAGTATGGAGCTGAACTTAAGGCAGTGTGTAATGGTTTTTAATGACATGATTACCTGCTGTTTGAGTTGGATAATTATTTGCTGTTATCGCACTAAAGTTATTTGAAAATTGATAACAGGAAGTTGATTTAACCTGTTGTTAATAAAACTAAACATTCTAAAGATATTTACCTATGAACTTAAACAATTATACCATCAAGGCGCAGGAAGTAATTGCTAAATCTCAGCAATTAGCTTTTAACAGCCAGAATCCAAACATCGAAACAGATCACCTGCTCAAGGCGCTCTTGAGTGAAGAGGATTCCCCGGTTGAGTTCCTGCTCAAAAAGAATAATGTAAACGTCAATTTTGTTGAAAGTAAGATTGATGAAAGCATTAAAAAGCTGCCTAAGATCAGCAGCGGCGAACCAGCACAGGTTGTAAGCAGGGATTTAAATAATGTACTGCTGAAAGCAAATGCGGGGCTTAAAACTTTTGGAGATGAGTTTGTAAGTGTGGAGCATTTATTGCTGGCTTTATTGCAGGCAAATGATAATACTGCAAAACTGCTGAAAGATGCAGGACTGACAGAGAAAGGATTGATCGCAGCGATAAAAGATTTGCGTAAAGGTTCTACCATTTCATCTCAAACACAGGAAACACAATTCAATGCATTAAACAAGTATGCAAAGAATTTGAATGAAATGGCAAGGCTGGGTAAGCTTGATCCGGTTATAGGCCGTGACGAAGAAATCAGGCGTACACTTCATATCCTTTCACGAAGAAGCAAGAACAACCCAATCTTAGTAGGTGAACCCGGTGTGGGTAAAACCGCTATTGCAGAAGGCCTGGCAATGCGTATTGTAAATGGTGATGTGCCTGAAAATTTGAAGTCAAAAGTGATTTACGCTTTGGATATGGGCCAATTGATTGCTGGTGCAAAGTATAAAGGTGAGTTTGAAGAAAGATTAAAGAGTGTAGTGAAAGAAGTTGCATCCAGCGAAGGAGAGATCATTCTTTTCATTGATGAAATTCATACACTGGTTGGTGCCGGAGGCGGCGAAGGTTCAATGGATGCTGCCAACATTTTAAAACCAGCATTGGCAAGAGGTGAACTGAGAGCCGTGGGTGCCACTACTTTAAACGAGTATCAAAAATATTTTGAAAAGGACAAAGCATTAGAACGTCGTTTCCAGAAGGTGTTGATTGATGAGCCTTCGGTAGAAGATGCGGTTTCCATCCTGCGTGGATTAAAAGATCGGTATGAAACCTATCACCATGTATTGATTAAAGACGAAGCCATCATTGCTGCGGTTGAATTATCGCATCGCTATATCAGTGATCGTTTCCTGCCAGATAAAGCAATTGATTTGATTGATGAAAGTGCAGCCAAACTTCGTTTGGAAATGAACTCCATGCCGGAAGAGTTGGATAAACTGGAAAGACAAATTCGTCAACTGGAAATAGAAAGAGAGGCCATCAAGAGAGAGAATGATGAAGTGAAGTTGAAAGAACTGAATACGGAGATCGCCAATCTTGCCGTAGAGCGTGACACCTTTATGGCTAAGTGGAAGCAGGAAAAAGAAGTGGTGGAGAAAATTCAAACTGCCAAAAGTGAAATTGAAAATTTAAAGCTGGCTGCTGAAAAAGCAGAAAGAGAAGGGGACTATGGAAGAGTAGCAGAAATCAGGTATGGTAAAGTGCAGGAGCAGCAGAAGATCATCGACGATCAAACAAAGCTGCTGGATGAAATAAGTGAAAAGCGTTTATTGAAAGAAGAAGTAGATGCAGAAGATATTGCAGAAAATATTGCTAAGGCCACTGGTATTCCCGTGCAAAAAATGATGCAGAGTGAAAGAGAAAAGTTATTGAACCTGGAAGATGAACTGCATAAGAGAGTAGTGGGACAGGATGAAGCCATTGAAGCAGTAAGCGATGCTATACGCAGGAGCCGTGCAGGTTTGCAGGATCCTAAAAAACCGATTGGTTCATTTATTTTCCTTGGTACTACCGGTGTGGGTAAAACAGAACTGGCAAAAGCCTTGGCTGGCTATCTTTTTGATGACGACAACATGATGACCAGGATAGACATGAGTGAATACCAGGAAAAACATTCTGTGAGCAGGCTGGTGGGCGCACCTCCGGGATATGTGGGATATGATGAAGGTGGCCAACTAACAGAAGCGGTTAGACGCAAACCTTACAGCGTAGTACTGCTGGATGAAATTGAGAAAGCACACCCGGATGTTTTCAACATCCTGTTGCAGGTGCTGGATGATGGCCGTTTAACTGATAACAAAGGCCGTGTGGTTAATTTTAAAAACACCATCATCATCATGACCAGCAATATGGGCAGTCATATCATCCAGGAAAACTTTGAAAAGAT
>CAZDHQ010000085.1:0-10085 GCA_964505135.1 uncultured Ferruginibacter sp. | reverse complement strand
TATTTTCAATGATCGCAGTAGTACGTTCACTGGTGCCCACCTGGCCTTTGTATTCTTCAATCTTTTCTAACTGGCCAATCGCTTTAATGTCTTCTGCAATTTTCTTTCTCAGTTCAAAACGATCGATGCCATTGTATGCCAGTACCTGCTCAGATGGATTGTCTTCCATCAGTTCTGCTGTAGTGAACTTACCTGTCAGGTCTAAAGTATCAATTGCTTTCAGTCCATGCTTTATGCCCAGCATGTTATCATTCTTGTCATGCGCCGGTGTAATTTTTAATGCACCCGTACCAAAATCTGCTGTTACATATTCATCTGCAATCACAGGTATTTTTCTGTTGATGATCGGAACAATCACTTCCTTACCAATCATGTTCTTGTAACGTTCATCTTCCGGGTGAACACAAATAGCCACATCACCTAAAATCGTTTCAGGTCGTGTAGTCGCCACCGTTATGCCACCTGTGCCTTCGGTTAACTTGTAATGAACATAATATAGCTTTGAGTCGATTTCTTTAAAGATCACTTCCTCATCACTCAATGCTGTTTGCCCCACCGGATCCCAGTTCACCATCCGCTTGCCACGGTAGATCAATCCTTTTTCATATAGGTCAATAAACACTTTGATCACACTCTTGTAGTAATCCGGATCCATTGTAAAACTAGTCCGGCTCCAGTCAAGGCTGCAACCCAGTTTTTTCAACTGCTGTAAAATGATACCACCATATTTTTCTTTCCACTCCCATGCATATTTCAAAAACTCATCTCTTGTCAACGACGATTTTGCAATACCTCTTTCTCTGAGCATCGCTACCACTTTTGCTTCCGTTGCAATGCTGGCATGATCCGTACCCGGCACCCAGCAGGCATTCTTTCCCTGCATTCTTGCACGGCGAATCAAAATATCCTGTATAGTATTGTTAAGGCAGTGCCCCATGTGCAGCACACCCGTTACGTTTGGCGGCGGAATCACAATGGTGTATGGCTCTCTTTCATCCGGCGTGCTGTTAAAATATCCCTTGCTAAGCCAGTGCTCATACCACTTTGCTTCCGTTTCGTTTGGCTGGTAGTTTTTACTTAATTCCATGTGTTTACGTGTTACCGGCTGTGGTGTTTCATGGCGACATCGTTGTGTCACTCACTTGTACCACATACCATTTGGCATCAAAAAATAGTGTGCAAATGTACGAATTGCGGGGGCTAAAAACGCAGTTTATCAATAACAAGCCATGATATCGTTTCTCTTGTTTGTCCAAAAGAGTTTCTTATTCGAAATAGCTGTCCCAGCCGTGGTCTCCTTTTTTTTCCTATTTTTACGATCTACCATTAACCCGGCTTAGTCCGCAATCAACATGAGAAAAGTTTTACCGCTACTATTTGCAGCATTTTCTTTTAACCTTCTTAATGCACAAACAACAATTCCCGGAGGGGTTGTAAGCGGCACTCTTACAAAAGCAAATTCTCCCTACTTAGTACAAGGAAATTTATTGGTTGCCAACGGAACTACATTGACGATTGAAGCCGGTGTAAGAATGAATTTTAATGGCAGCTATAAATTGCTTGTAAGCGGCAGATTGCTGGCTGCGGGAAATGCAGCCGACAGTATTTTTTTTACTCCTGTAAACACCGCAACCGGCTGGCAAGGTATCAGGTTCGATAATACGGTTTCTACCAACGATAGCTCTGCAATTTCTTTTTGTTCCATCCAGTATGTAAATGTCACCAGTGTTAATGGGGGAGGTATTTTTATTAATAACTTTTCCAAAATTACTGTTTCAAACAGCAGCATATCTAACTGCAGTACCAGGGATGGATGTGGCGCCGCAATTTATATTTCTGGATCAAATGCCCGCATCATTGGAAACAAGTTTTCCTTTAATCACTCTATTGCAGGTGCACTTTGTATTTTCGGTGGTAGTCCATTAATAGATCAAAATGTTATCACAAATAATGATAACAACTTTCCACCTATTTTTGGAGACCCCGGTGCTGACCCTGATATATGGGGCGGGGGAATTAGTTGTAACATCTCCGATGCTACTATTAGCAACAATACCATTAGCAATAATTCCTCAAGGTTATATGGAGGCGGTATTGCTTGTGTGCAGGGAAATGTGAACATTTCGAATAACAGCATCACTAGCAATACGGCTGAAATGGGTGCTGGAATATATTATACTTCAAACGGAGCAATTAGTGGAAATACCATTGCAAACAATGTTTCCAGCAATAGCGGCGCCGGTATTTACTATACGCCTGAATCAGGCACGGCCAGCATCAATAAAAATATTATAAGAAATAATACTGCCGCCTATTCCGGTGGCGGGCTCACCAGTTACGGGCAGAGTACCATCAGTAATAACCTGTTTTCAAATAACTCGGTAACAAATGCAGGCGCAGCTTACCAGGGAGGAGGGGCAGTTTGGTTTGTTAATTCCAATGCCGGTACTGCAGTTAGCGGAAATATATTTTGTAATAATAGCGCCAGCCTAAACGGAGGCGGTATAGCTTGTTATAATGCCAGTCCATCGCTGTCAAACAACACACTGGTTAATAACAATGCCACAAATGGCGGAGGTTTGTATTGTTATAACAGTTCCCCTTCCTTAATCAACATGATCCTGGCAGGCAATACTGCTTCTTCATCAGGGTCCCAGTTGTATTTATACGATGATATAAGTGATCCATCAATCAATTACAGCAATGTAGCCGGCGGAAGCGAAGGCATTGGAACAAACGGAAATTTTTATACAGGGATTTACCAAAACAATATTGATGCAAATCCACTGTTTGTATCGCCAACAGCGGGCAGTGGTACAGGCTTTAATGGAACGGTTGCTAACTGGAGTTTACAAAATGCTTCTTCCTTAATTGACAAAGGCATGCCCAGTAATAGTTACCCGGCGAATGACTTTGCGGGGAAAATTCGGGTGGTAAATGGCATCATTGATATGGGAGCAATTGAAAACCAAACATTCATTCCTCCAACAGCCACCGTTACAGGCGGTGGCCGTGTTTGTGCCGGATCTGCACTTCCCCCGGTTGTTTTCAACTTTACCTATGGAACATTTCCAATTACATTGCAGTACCGTATCAATGGAGTAGCACAGCCGCTTATTACAGGCATCAATAGCCTTCAATATACTATACCTCACGCCGTTGTTGGCGTATATACGATTGCGTTAGTAAAAGACACATTCTCAACCGGGACCAGCAGCGGCTCGGCAACGGTTACTGTAGTAAATCCTGTGGCGAAGTTTTCAGTTAATAAAACCAGCCAGTGCGAAAAAGACAACAATTTTATTTTCATCAATCAATCCGCTATTGCTGGTGACAGTTTGAGCAGCAAATGGAATTTTGGAGACAGTACATTCAGTACGCTTTTAAACCCAAACCACAGTTATGCCAAACCAGGAATCTATAATGTTCAACTAGTTATTACTGGAAGTAGCGGTTGTGCAGATACTGCAGTTATTAAAGACACCGTATTAAGTTTTTCTATTAACACACTGGTGGATAGCTTTAAAACCTTCCAGGACTCATTGGTATTGGATGCCGGTGCAGGCTTTAGTTCTTATTCATGGAGTAACGGGGTCAATACTCAAAAAAACACGGTTAAAAATCCGGGTTGGTATATAGTAACCGTAACTAACGGTAACGGATGTGCGGCAAGCGACAGCATCTATGTAAAATTCGGAAAGAATAAGACTCTTTTTATTGACAATAAACCAAATCTTTGCAGTAATGCAAGTTTTGACCTGCCCGTTCGGGGAAAAAATCTAACCAATATAGTTGGACTGCAGGGTGCCATCAGTTGGGATGGCTCAGCTTTAAGGCTCGATACAATCATTTATACCAACACAGCAATTAGCTTTAAAGAAACCGATATCAATTTCACGAAAAGATCTAATGGTTATATCACTTATTTATGGAATGATAAAACTGTTACAGGCAAATCTATTCCGGATAGTGCAAGTATATTTATTTTGAGGTTCTCTAAAAGAAATGCAAATACTTCAGCCTTCTCTTCACAAGTAGCATTTAACCAGGGCTATGCTGTATTTGAAATAGATACCATAAACCTGGCTACTTCTATGCCTGTTGCTACAAATGAAATAGCCTATTTAGGCAGTATGCTTTCTTTCAGGCAAGCGCCATCTATTACTGATATTTATCTTTCAGCTTGCGACAGTGTTATCTATAACGGGAAAGCCTATTTTGATTCAACCATCGTATTTGATACCTTAAAACTGGCGGGCAGTTTATGTGACAGCTTATACAAAAGAGTTCATATTAGTATCTACCAGGGAGGAGTAAATCCTACGGTATCAATAAATGCATCGCAAACTACTATTACGTTTGGTCAGCCTGTAACGTTTTCCGTAAGTTATAATAGTGCTGCCGGACTTTCGCCATCTTTTCAATGGTATAAAAACGGCCTGCCGATCATGGGAGAAACCGGCCCGGGTTTTACTTCATCGCAATTAAACGCAGGAGACAGCATTTTTGTATCACTTAAGAGCAGTTACACTTGCACACCGATTGATTCTGTAATCTCAAATAAAATAGTGATGAATGTATTTTATACAGTTGCCGGGAAGTTCACTACTCCAGGTTTATCATCCATTAAGAATGTTTCAGTGAATGTTACAGGATCTTCTTCTTCAACTACAAACACAAATAACAGTAATTCATTTTTGATCTCACTCTTAGGTGGTAAGGGTACAAACTATAATTTAAAACCAGGCAAGAGTAACGAAGCAAACAGAACAAACGGAGTTACTACGCTTGATATCGCAATTATCCAGGGTCATATTCTTAACATAAACAAATTTACATCTCCATATCAATGGATAGCCGCTGATGTAAACGGCAGCAGTACTGTTTCTACTCTTGATATTCTTTTAATTAAACGATTTATTCTTGGGCTTGATAATACTTTTACGGGAAACAGGTTATGGGCATTTGTGGATTCATTGAATGGTGGTTTAAATGTTAACCATCCGCTTCCTTACAAAGATTCTGTATTATTTAATGATTTGTCGAGCAACAAAACAAATATCTCATTTAGTGGTGTGAAATTGGGAGATGTAAACTTTGATTGGAATTCATCGCTGCAAAAACCTGCAAAGGAAAGCAGCGCACCAGTAACTTTCTATAATGATGAATTGACGATAAAAACGGGAGAGCAAATTCGTGTACCTGTAAGGGTAAGGGATTTCAGAAATGTATTGGGTATGCAGTTCACATTGAATTTTGATAAAAAGAAAATGCGCCTGCAAAAAATTGAAAACAACCGCATCAATGTACAGTATGCTCTCAACCGAATAGATGAAGGGTTAATTCCTTTTATATGGAATGATGAACATAATAAAACAGCAGCTCTCAATGATGGTGACATATTATTCGAAATGGTTTTTGATCAGCTTGAACCAATTAGCGAAGAAAAATTGTCAATTAGTTCCGATGTTGCTGCTATAGAACTATGGGATGGGGATTTTGTAAAACATAATATTATCATGTCTGCAGGTAAGATCGCTGCCTCTTTTGAACCTACGTTACCTGTTACTAAAAATAGCTGGGAGCTAAGCCCAAATATCACAACTGGCAAGGTAACGCTACGCTTTAAAATGACAAATGAAAAGAAACTGGATTTGTTAGTACTGAACGCCGCAGGGCAAACGATTATTTCCAGGAATATAAATGTGGTAAAAGGAGTAAGCACTGTTGATTTAAATATTAGTGAAAAGCGACAGCTTGAAGCCGGACTTTATTTTATAAAAATTATAGGTATAGCGGAGAATACAGTTAAGAAAGTAATCTTGTTGAAGTAATAATTATTGTCATTACAATTCTGTTTGTTTAAATTTTTAAAATGAAATTCGACCTTAAAAAATATTTTTTTCTATTTCTATGCTTTTTGTTTGTTCAGCAACTTGGCGCACAACAAACTTTATTTATTGACAAGCAGGAATACAGTTGCGCCAGCTCATTTAGTATTGCTGTTCGCACAAAAAATATAACCAACGTGGTAGCCTTACAGGGGAGCATACAATGGGATACTAATGTGGTCAAATTCAATACAATCAGCTATGGGGCGTCTGCCATTTCTATGGCTGCTGCAAATATGAACCTGTCGTCAGCCAGCAATGGGGTTATAAGTTTTTTATGGTTTGATAACAATGTGCAGGCTCAGTCGGTAGCAGACAGTACCATCCTTTTTACCCTGAATTTTTTAACAAACGGAAGCGGTAAAGGTACCACAGCAGTCGCTTTTACCAATTTGCCTACAGCGCTTGAAATTGATACGCTTGATGGAACAGGAACACCCGTTGCTAACAACAGCTCTATTTTTTCAAATGGTTATATAGTTACTCCCTTTGTTTATAATTTCATAGGTTCAGGTAATTGGAGTGTGGCATCAAACTGGAAAAATAATTTAATCCCACCGGCATCACTTCCTGCATGCTCGGAAATTATTGTAAGCCCTCCCGGCACCGCTGAATGTGTATTGGATATGCCTCAAACAGTTGCAAGCGGTGCAAGATTTACAGTAGCTGCCGGAAAGAAATTAAGAATTACAAATAACCTCACTTTAAAGTAAATAAGACAGGTTGCTGCTTTATAATGATAAACGGTAATGAATGTTTTAATTCAACACCTGGTACAGCACCACTTCCTCGGCCTTGTTCTTAAGCTTCACCGGCCCCAACTTTTTGCAATTGAAAGACTGTTTTACTTTTTCATAGCATTCTTCTGAAATCACCACCTGGTTTACACCGGCAGCGCTTTGTAAACGCTGGGCTGTGTTAACGGTGTCTCCAATAACGGTATAGTCTAAACGCTTTAAAGTAGCTGAACCAATATTGCCGGAAATCATTTCTCCGCTGTTGATGCCAATGGAAACCTTGGGAGAAAACTCATGCTGGCTGGGTAGTGCATCAATCCGTGAACAAATATTAAGACATGCATCAATGGCCCGATCAAGATGATATTCACCTTTAAATACGGCCATTACACAGTCGCCGATGAATTTATCTACCACACCTTTTTGTGCAATGATTTCTTTAACCATCACATCAAAATAATCATTCAGCATTTTTACTACCACGTCAGGAGTTTGCTTTTCACTGATAGCTGTAAAACTGCAGATATCAATAAATGCCACGCTGCCTTCAACGGTTTCATTTTCCAGCAAGGATTGTTCATACTCACGGGTGCCCATAAAGTGTAGCACCGATTCATCCACGTACATTTTTAAAATATTGTTTTCCTTAATGGCCTTGAGTGTTTCTTTTAATTGCTGTACATGCTTGATTGTTTTTTGAACCGTCAAATCAAGGTCTTCAAAATTTACGGGCTTGGTTACAAAATCAAATGCACCACGGTTCATGGCAATGCGTATATTATCCATATCACCATAGGCAGAAACGATCACCGTCTTGGTCATTGGTGCTTCATCTGCTAATTTTGACAGCAGCGTTAGCCCATCCATCTCCGGCATATTGATATCACTTAACACCACCGCAATATCTGGATGCTGTTTGATTTTTTCCAGCGCTTCATTACCATTCATGGCAAATACAAACTCGTATTGCTGCTCTCTTATTTTCTGCCTGAATTTTTGCCTGATCAATACTTCCAGATCCGCTTCATCATCGGCTACTAATATCTTGGTCATGGTACAATGGTTTTTAATTTTTCTTTTAGCAGGATGAAATCAACGGGCTTGGTTAAAAAATCATCGGCCCCCAGTTTCATTGCCTGGTTATAATTTTCTTCATCGCCGTAGGCAGTAATCATCATCACCATCGGCGGGGGAGTGGCATATTTTTGTTTGATGTGCTGCAGCAGTTGCAGACCAGTCATGCCCGGCATATTAATATCACTCAAAATAAGCACTGCTTCATGGTCATGATTGGCCATATAGGCCAGTGCTTCTTCGCCTGAATTAGCAAAGGCAAACATCATTTCCCCGCTTTTAATTTCTTTTCTAAAACGCTGCTCAAACAAGGATTTAATATCCAGTTCATCGTCTACCACTAATATTTTCATATTGATATTTTATGCTGGTAAAATAATAATAAATGTTGTTCCTGTTCCCACATTAGTTTCCACTTTTAATTCACCGTTATGTCCCTTGGTTACAATGTCGTAACTCAAACTCAAACCAAGGCCGGTGCCTTGTCCTGTTGGTTTGGTGGTGAAGAAAGGCTGAAATATCTTTTCTTTTATCGCATCCGGGATACCAGGGCCGTTATCCGCTACTTTTATTTCAACAGCATTATTTAGTTTTTTTGTACTAACGGTTACGGTTGGGTCATAACCTTCCCCTGCTGTTTTCTTTTTATTAGTAACGGCATAAAATGCATTATTGAGTAAATTCAGAACCACCCTGCTAATTTCCTGCGGCACCACTTCTATTTTGCCAACCTGCTCATCAAATATTGTTTCAAACTTTGCATTAAAAGTTTTGTCTTTGGCTCTCAGCCCATGATAGGAGAGGCGCAGGTATTCATCACAGAGTGCATTGATGTCTGTTAACTCTTTTTGCCCGCTGCTGCTGCGGCTGTGCTGCAGCATGCCTTTTACTATTCCATCTGCCCGCTTACCATGATGCGTTATCTTCTCTAAATTCTGAATCACATCATTGGCAATTTCTTTTGCTTCATCGTAATTGCCTTTTTCCAATTCTTCTTTCATTTCTACCAGCAGCTCATTGCTTACCTCACTAAAGTTGTTTATAAAATTTAAAGGGTTCTGTATTTCATGAGCAATACCTGCGGTGAGTTCACCAAGCGAAGCCATTTTTTCTGATTGAATTAGTTGCTGCTGCGCATTCTTAAGTGCTTCATAGGCTGTTTCAATTCTGTTTTTTGCCTTTTGTTTTAGCCTCAGGTTCCAAAAAAGGAATCCTGCACTAATTAACATGATGAATAGTAATGATAAAAGGGTAATAGTTTGTCTTCTTGTTGTATAATCTTTCTTTTCCTGTTCAGCTTTCAACTTGATGTCTTTCTTCTCTTGCTCGTATTGAAACCTGCTTCGTTCGATATTTTTTGCCATTTCTGCTGCGCTTGATTCATTATTTAAAGAATCTTCTATTAAATGAAATTGTAGCGCCTCTTTATACAGGCCAAACTTGCTGGCGTAAACAAACAATGCATCATAGGCATCAACTATTCCCTTTTTGATCTGCATTTCTGTTGCTTTTTCCAATGCTGCGTTAGCATAAAAATATGCGCTGTCTTTTTGCTTAAGCTCACTAAATGATTTACTGATGCATACATCATTATAGCAAACACCAGGATAAAATTTTTCGTCGATATTGTACTGACGTATCTGTTGAAATATTTTTATTGCGGCATCAAATTTTTTTGATTCAAATAAATAAGCTGCTTCTGTTTCTAAAAACCGGCCGATAAAAAATGGTTTATTCATTTTTTTAGCAAGTTCAAGGCCACTTGCCGCATATTTTCTGGCGTTTGACCAATCCAGCCTGTCTCCGTATAAGTTAGCCAATTCATTAAGGGCTTCAATTTTGTAATTATCCTCTTTTTTTTCTTCACTTATAGTCAGTGCTTTCTTGAGGTGAATTAATGCCATGGAATCGTTGGACAAAAGCCTGTAAACTCCTCCTATATTGATGAGTGATCTGATTACTGATCCAGTGTCTTTAAAATTCTCTGCATTCCGTAGTGCCAATAAACCGTAAAATATAGAACTATCATACTTGTTTATGAACCCATAACTGACGGCAAGTCTCCCGTAGCCTAGTATGATGCCCTGGGGCCATTGCAGTTTTTTTGAAAGACTTAAAGACTTATTTGAGTAAAGAAGTAAAGTATCAAAATCCTTAAATGCCATCCTTTCAGCATATCGTCCAAATAGATTTGCAAGTACTGTGTCTTCATTTGGATGCGATAAAATGATTTTTTTTATACTATCTGCATCAGTTTCATTTACCTGGCAATACACTGAATTGAAACAGGGATTGATTATGCCGAGCAAAATCAGCAACAGGACTTTAATAGTCAAGTGTTTTTTATGAATACTCCAAATCCTCATTAAAACCTTGTTTACAT
>CAZDHQ010000084.1:0-10134 GCA_964505135.1 uncultured Ferruginibacter sp. | reverse complement strand
TATAGTTTGCTTTTGCAGCCTAATAGCTGCTTCAGCATTTTGTATTTTAATTTATTTAACACCCAAATATTTCAGCACATCATCACTACGGTCAAGCTTGGGGTCGGCAAAGATAACGGTAATTCCTTCACTTTTGTCTAAAATAAAGTCATAAGATTTATCAACTGCCAGCTTCTGAATGGCTGTGTAAACCTTGTCCTGTATGGGTTTTATCAATTCTTGTCTTTTCTTGAACAGATCTCCTTCAAAACCAAATCGTTTTCTTTGCAGGTCTCTTAGTTCTTTGTCTTTATTAAATAATTCATCCTCCCTTTTTTTCTTTAATTCGTCACTCAGCATCACCTGTTCTGCATCATAATCCTTGTACATTTTGTCCAGATCAGCCTGCTTTCTTTCAATCTCCTGCTGCCACTGTGCACTAAACTGGTCCAGCTTTGCCTGCGATTCTTTGTACTCAGGCAGTTTTTCTAAAATGTATTTTGAATCAATCACTGCATAGCGCTGTGCATTTACCCACAAACATGCTATTAACAGCAGGAAGCTAAGGAATAAAGATTTTTTCATCTGTGTAAAATTTAAATTGTTTGGTCAGATGGAAGCAGCCATAAAAAGTTTATTGCTCCCTGAATAAAGTTGCGCTAAAATTTTTATGCTGCATTTCATATTGATAAAGATAATCGTTTCAAATGAGAAGACTATTGTGGTTCCTGGCCAAGCATAAACGTGAACTTGAAGGCATTTTTAATTGGCTCGCCTGCCTTAATCCTGTCAAAGCCAATACCATAATCAAATCCAAGCAAACCGAACATCGGAAGGAAGAACCTCATACCTAAACCTGCGGAACGGCGAAGTTTGAAAGGATTGTAATCTTTAAAATCGTACCAACCATTGGCGGCTTCAAAAAATGCAAGGCCGTAAATGGTACTGCTGGGATTAGTACTAAATGGATAGCGAAGCTCTACGGTATATTTATTAAATATGGTAAAATATTGAGTTGGGTTAACGTTCTCAGGATTGATCTTAGGATCAGAACTGGAGTAAATGGGATAACCCCTGTGTGCAATGATATCATATCCAAGCAAGCCGTAGTAGTTACTCATACCTGCATCGCCTAACTGGAACCGTTCAAATGGAGAGATGGGTCGCTTATTACTGTATCTTCCTATGAAACCATATTTTGCCGCCACCTTCATGATAAACTGTCGGTTCTTATCAGCACCTTTTGCTACACCAATGGGTACATAGTATTCGCCGGTAAATAACCATTTATGAAACTCCGGTAATTTATAAGGACTGTCTCCTTCTTTCACCAAACCTAACAAAGTATATGGCAGTGTGAATTGTCCGCTCAGCATAAAGTTAGATCCACCAGTTGGGAAGATAGGACTACCCTGTGAAGCGTTACGTGCCAATGCCAGCTTTAAACTGATATTGGATGACGTTCCATTATTCAATCCACCAAAACCACTAACATAATAGTTCCTCAGTTTGTATTGCTGGAAGTTGATAGAAGTAATTAATGAGAAATAGTCATCAGGCCATTTTAATTGCTTACCTAAACCAATACTTGCACCTGCAATTCTTAAATAAGACGTATCACCGCAGGAGCTACAGTATTGACCAAACTGGTTGTAAGAATTAGACTGTTTTGTATTGTAAAAACTAACAGAAAACGAGTTCCGTTTTTTACCTCCAAACCATGGCTCTGTAAAAGAAAGATTATAGGTTCTAAATGCACGGCCATTTGACTGCACCCTGGCACTCAATTTTTGACCACCGCCTGAAGGCAATGGATCCCATGTTTTTTTATTGAAGATATTATTGATGGAAAAGTTATTAAACGTGATACCCAATGTACCCGTTAAACCAATACCTCCACCAAAGCCAGCAGAAAGTTCTAATTGGTCATTTGATTTTTCTTCTACTCCCCAGGTAATGTCCACCGTTCCGTTATCAGCATTGGGAACAATGTTTGGTGTAATTTTTTTAGGATTGAAAAAGCCTAACTGGCCTAATTCTCTTTGTGTACGGATGATATCCTGGCGGCTGAATTTTTCGCCAGGTATGGTTCTCAGTTCACGACGAACCACGTAATCTTTTGTTTTATCGTTGCCGGTAATATCTACTTTACCAATGGTTGCCTGGGGACCTTCCCTCATGCGTATTTCAAAGTTGATGGTATCATTATAAACGGACGTTTCTACGGGATCAACGTTAAAGAAAAGGTAACCATCATCCATATATAAGCTTTGGATATCACCACCTTCCTGGCTCATTTGCTTACCAAGTCTTTTGTTCAGCAATTCCAAATTGTAAATATCACCCTTCTTGATACCCAGCAACATGCTCAAAATTGAATCGGAATACTTGGTATTACCACGCCAGGTGATATCACCAAAATAATACCTTCTTCCTTCATTCATTTTTATGTGGATATCTACATTACCCTGGCTATTGGCTATAGACGTATCCTTTTCAATCGTTGCATCACGAAAACCCTGCGAATTATAATAGTCAAGAATATGTTCCCGGTCTTCTTCGTATTTCTTGGGATTGAATTTAGCAGAGCTGAATAATTTAAACCGGAAATAAGGATCTATAAATTCTTTGGTTTTGGAAACAGATAAAAATCCAAAATCTTTTGCGTAATTCTTAAAAGATTCTTTTCCTAATGTGGTATCTCCATAAGGGCTTTGGATCTGGGGAGGGTGAAGCGTAAGCCTTGTCATCTCCTTGGTCCCCTTCATTTGCTTCTTCAGTTTGCTATCACGTATATAATCGTTGTTGGCAAAATTGATAGAGTTTACTTTTACTTTGTTCCCTTTATTAACGTTAAAGACAATTACAACGGAGTTTTGCATTCCCTGCGCAGTCGTTTCCTTCACATCCACTTTTACATTTCCATAACCCTTGTCGGCAAAGAAACGTTTAATAGCATCCACCGCACTAATCTTCATATTATCTGTAACTACACGTCCCTTTGTAAGAGACAGTTTGGGTTCCAGATCATCTTTCTCCCCCTTCTTAACGCCAATCAATTTATAATCTTCCAGTCTTGGCCTTTCAGTAATAGCCAGTTCAATATAAAGCTGGTTATCTACCAGGTTGGTGAAAAACACTTCCACATCAGCAATCAGGTTTTGTTTCCAAAGTTTGGTGATCGCTTTACTAAAAACATCCGTTCCGGGAATTTGTACTTTATCACCTATTGCAAGTCCAGATATAGAAATGATCAAATTTTGATCGAACGATTTGTTTCCGGTAACAGTAATACCCGCAATAGTATATTCTTTAGGAACCCTTGCATTAAAAATTTCCAGTAAGCGAGGATTTACAGATACTGGCGGCACCGTATCAACCTGGGCCAGGGCGGAAGCAGAAAAAGCAATAAAAAAAATAAGTAAAAAGTTCTGGTAAATCCTGTGCATCAATTGTTTTTTACGGTCGGCAAATTACTTGCAATTATCAAAAGTATTTGTTAAAGCATCGCCTCAAAAAACTACGTAAAACCGGCTTTTGGCTTTGCTTTTAAGGTTATTGGCCCGTTGTTTCCTCCCTGTTTATCTGATCTCCTGTTTTACCAAACCTGCGTTGTCTTTGCTGGAAATTCAGAATAGCCTCATACAAGTTTTCCTTCCTGAAATCTGGCCAACGGGTATTGGTAAAATATAATTCTGCATAAGCTAGTTGATACAATAAAAAGTTGCTGATCCTGTATTCGCCACTGGTTCTTATCATTAGTTCAGGATCAGGAAACTCGCTGGTAGCAAGGTATTTCTGTAAGGTTTCCTGCGACACTGTTTCTGGCTCCAGTACCCCTTTTTTTACATCAGCGGCAATATTCTTTACTGCATTTACCAGTTCCCAACGGCTGCTATAGCTCAATGCCATCACCAGGTTAAGGCCTGTGTTTTTAGCTGTTTCATCCAATGCTTCCTGCAAGGCAGTTCTGGCAGATTGCGGCAGCATATTTAAAGCACCAATTACATGCAGCTTGATATTGTTTTTATTAAGCGTAGACACTTCCTTCCTGATAGTATCTACCAATAACTCCATTAGTCCTGTAACTTCATATTCAGGCCTGTCCCAGTTTTCTGTACTAAAAGCATAAAGGGTTAAATATTCTACCCCCAGTTCTGCACAGCCTTCTACTATATTTCTTACACTTTCTACTCCATGCAGGTGACCATACAGCCTGTCTTCACCTTTTTCCTGCGCCCATCTACCGTTGCCGTCCATAATGATGGCAATATGCCGGGGCAATTTTTTCAGGTCAATTTCTGCAGGTATACTCATAAAATGCAAATAATAAAAGCCCCTGCCGGGGCAGGGGCTGCAAAAGTAATAAAATTTAGTTGGAATAAGCTTTACAGCAACGGCTTACTGTTTTATTAACTTGCCACGGTAAGCATTTTTGTTAATGACCAATTGATAGAAATAGACACCCCCGGTAAGTTTAGTGATATCAATCTCCTGTGTATTGGTGAAATAGGCTACCTTATTGCCGGATGCATTAAAAACCGTTATTTCATCAGCCATTACAGTTTCAGTTTGTTTTCTAAATCTATAAATGCCATTGCCGGGATTGGGATAAACAATTAGCTCAGTGGAAACCGATGGTAAGGTAGCGCCTAAAGCGCAGGAAGACTTTTGCTTTATATAATCTGCATCATCTAAAAGACGGCGTGTAACCGTACATTGGCTAGCATCGGTAAGTGTTACTACTGCATTGGGTGATAAATTAGCAGGCAGCTCTACCTGCTGCTGGTTACTGAAATTATAAGTTTGATGTCCATCTGTAATTTCCCATTTATTGCCGGGTAGATTTTTTGACGTGGTGAGTATTGTGACGCAATCTCCGCCTTTCTTTATTACAGCTGCTTTGAAATTAAATTCATCGCATGATTTGCGCTTTGCAAACCACCAGATATTGCTAATGTTGGAAAGCCCCAATCTTAGATTGGTATTTTTTGCAGCCGTCCAAAAATTACCGCTGTTTACTGATGGAATATCAATATAAAAAAACGCAGAATCATTGTCGGATGCCAGTTTTACTTCCTGTAGTTTACCTTCATTATTTTTAAATGCGAAAGCAGCAGCTATTTCTTCTGGTTTTATAAATCCCTTCCCGCCAGAATTTGAATTGTTTACATCAAAATAGAGCTTACTAACGCCCACGGGTATGTAAAAATAGCCGGGAAAACTTGCTGGTTCATTTTGATATATCTCTACCACATTTGAAAAACTGGTACCGGTAGTATAAAAGAAATTTCCATTGGTGGTAATAGATAGATCTACTGAAGATTTATATTTTGAGCTAACAGTAAGTTTATAATTTCCTGCAGTGGGTATAGAAATATTTAATACAGCTTCCGAACTTTTGTTGTTCAAAGAAAAATCTTTCACCACTGTCTGATCATCTATTGATTCTACCGTAAAATTGATGTATCCATTATCAGGCATATCAAACTTAGGGGTATATTTAATACTGATATTACCTGCAGAAGGAGCTATAAAAAAGTATTTGGTACTGCCGTAATAATCTTTACCAAAAGTATAGCTCAACTTCACATTAATCTTATCAAGCGGTATCAAATTACTCTTAGCAAAATTGTTTTTTACAGTAGCTGCGTCTAAAAAATTAAAGTCCTTAGCATACAGTTTTTGCTCATTGTAATCATCGGTAAACTGCTTTCTTATTTCAACTTCGGTAATAAGGGGCAGTGTTCCATTTAGGTATGCAGTTCCGTCAAAGGGATTGTAGCTGGTATAAATATTATCTGTTTTTGCATAGCTGTTTACTATTGTTTGTATTACTGCGTAGCTGTTCACCAATTTTAAATGTTGAACCCTGGCAAGGTATTCACATAAAACTGCAGCCTTTTTTTCTTTTTTTATTGGTGCTTGCTGATCCATGGCCCAATCATAATACAGCACCATATAATGCAGAAATGCTTTTAGCTCCAGCAGTCGGCGGTTTACCAACACATCATCTGAAGCCAGCGCCGATGCTTTATTTACCATATCAAAATAGAGCGGTAGTTTATAGCGATAATCCTGCAGACCATTGCTTAAAGTGAAGGTTTTATCATCGCTCCACAATTTTAATAAATCGTACACCAATGCTGAAGCCTTACCAAAAAGATTATTGCTAAATTCTTTCAGAACATCATCCATACTTTTATTACTTACCAGGCTTTCATTTGCTGCAAGCAAAAAAGGAAGCGTAGAAAACTTAGCAGGCGCAGTTTCCCACACTATACCCTGCGATTTATTTTTCTTTAATCGTTGGATGGTATTTTCGACTTCGCTAAAATTAAAAGCTGGTGTTTCGCCGCTCCAGGATGCAAGATTTAAATAATGATACTCTGAAATATTTTTATGTCGGTTGTACCATCTTGTTACAAGGCCCAAAGGACTTGTTTCATTTTGATAAACACCTGGTATCACCTGCACGTCTATTTTATCACTGATATTGATGGATGCAGCAGGAACATCTGCATGCGAATCATAGGCATATAATTGAAAACGCTTGCCTGGATAAGTTTTATTAATACTGGCTGCCGTGAAATTAGCCAGCATAAATTGCTGATCGCTGGATTTTAATAGCAAGGGTGAAGCACAGGCTGTGTTACTTACCGAGTTTGCCCAGTGAGCACCATCCGGCACCTCTATGCCAATGTATTGATTGTTATAATTGAAGTTGCGGTAAAGATTGGAGTAAAGTTCTTTTTTGCCATAGATAGTATTGGTATACTGGGTGTACTTCTGTTCAATAGCATCTGCCCATAGTTTCATAGCAGCAGTGTTATTAATATCCGGCACAGACTGTATGCTGGCCTGCCTTGATCCATTGAAAGGTGCTACATAACAGGGATTTGCATTAAGTATATTCAAGTAGTCTGCAGATATCACATCTTCCCTGTGACCTGAAAACCTGTTTGCACCCAGCATATTGTTTCTTCTCCTGTACAGTGACCAATCATGTCCATTTTTTCCCGGATACAAATCCCAGTTATAACTGTCATCATCATCCATCAACCATTTATTATAGCCGCCACTCAAAAACCAGGTTTTATATTTAAAAGCACAGGTATATAAGGTATCTGTTTTTATGTAAGCTGATGATAGTTGCGGCGCAATTTCCCATAATTCACCTGGCTGGTAAAAACGATAGCCGAGTTGATTTAAATACCGGTAAATTCCATAGATAAGCCCATTGTCTTCTGCTGCAGAAAAAATCAAATAACTGCTGCCATCACTTTTTACACGGCAGGCCTGGTTATCATCAGTAAAGCTGGAATCATACGCAAATACAACACCTGCAGTTGGCTTAGCAGTATATTGCTGCAACGCATATGTATTGCCTGTAGCCTTTTTAAAAGCATCGCCACATCTTCTGCTGTTGCCTGCAGCAATTGCGAAGAACCGGCCGGGTAATAAATCTGTTGTGCTATACCTGTATGGTATATACAGAGGCATATTGCAATGATGCAATACCTGAATAAAGCCATAGAATTCGATTAGCGTGAATTGACTATGGTTTTATCACAGCGAAAATGGAAATAAAATTTAGTGGATTTTCTTAAAAGAGAATATTAGAGTAGCGGATCTGACTCGAAAATAGGAATTTCAATGAAACTAAAAAAACTATTGGCCGTTTTTTTTTGGTAAGATTGGTTAATTAGTAGTTAGATGGGCATTTATAAGAGCTCAAATTAAAGGAAAGACCAACTTCCAGTATACCAAACTGATCTTTCTGTTTGCTCCAGCCACGTTGCCTCCCCTCAATTCCAATAGGGTCTCCTTTTTCATAACTGCGATCCTGTAATAATCTTGCAACAGACGGCTGGCCATTTACCAATGGAAATTTGTCTGCACCTACATAAGTGGTGCTCACATCATCTATGTAGTCAGTAGTGGTGAGCCGCTGCGCTACCTGTATGGTGAAATTTACTTTCTCACTTAAATTGTACTTTAAACCAAAACCGATGGGAATACATACTGCCATACTTCCGTAAGGTTTTCTCTTTTTATTATTAGCATCCACATAATCCACATTTTGTCCTTCGGTTCCTAATGGTCGGAGGTAATATTTCTTATCATCTAAATAGGCGTAGGGGTTATAACTGAATACACCTAAACCAAGCGAGACAAAAGGCGTAAATCTATATCTGGGATCAGCAGGAATAAATTTGAAAAAATTAAAATCGCCGCTTACTGCAAACTCCCATATATCTGTATTGAAACTTAGATTTCTTCTTTTCTGGTAAGCATTTTTACTGTAAATATCACTGTACCCAAGCTGTGCATAGTGTAAGCTTCCCCGTATACCAAAATAGTTATTGAATTGTTTCCTGTAAAAAGCACCTAATGCAAGTTTGGGTCTATTTACATTTGCTCTTGTATTGAGGTCTCCAAAGTAATGTGCTATTCCAAGCGTAACACCAAATTCACCATTTAATTCGTAAGCGTCGCTTTGTGCTTTTGCTGACAGGAGCGAAAAAGTAAAAATAAAAATGGCGAGTGTTATCTTCTTCATATTCGCAAAATAAGGAATTGTTTCTTATAAAAATACTAATATGCCCTAAGATATGGACCTGTACTGCTTCTCAAGTGACTAGTTTCTCTTATCAAATCCCCACGAAAGTTTATTACGAAGCGTTTGTAGAAAATTATTTTCATTCATCTTAATCAGGTTAATACCAAATGCTTCTTTTTTTACTGCCAATAAAGCTTCTTTTGGAACCACCTGCCTGCGGCTGTCTAAAGTGCAAATGAATGAATCAGTTCTTCCTTCTACTTCAAATGAAATGATGTTATTGTCAGGTACAACGATTGGCCTGATATTAAGATTATGCGGAGCAATGGGTGTGATTACAAAACTACCGGTTTCTGGAAACACAATAGGACCGTTACAGCTTAAAGAGTAACCGGTAGACCCGGTAGGTGTGGCTACAATCAATCCATCTGCCCAGTAAGTATTTAAAAATTCTCCATTCAGATAGGTATGAATTTTTATCATGGAGGATGAATCTTTTTTCTGCAGCGTAAACTCATTTAATGCGTATGGAACATTGTTAAATACCGGGATATCAGCATCCAAATGAATGAGTGTTCTTTCTTCAATTACATAGGTTCTTTCTTCCAGGGATTTTATTGCAGAATGCATTTCATCCCTGCCGATGTTGGCCAGAAATCCCAACCTTCCATAATTAATTCCCAGTACCGGAATGCCTTTATCCTGCACAAGCGTAACAGTATCAAGTAAAGTGCCATCGCCACCTAAGCTAATGAGGCAGTCAATGGTTTCGTCTAAATCAGAGGCAGAGCTAAACGTAGAATATTTACCGGTGATGTCAACTGCAGAATAAAACTGGTTAAAAAAATCCTGGAAAAAAACCGGCTCCATATTGTGAGCATACAACTCTTTTAAAAACACATCCATGTCTTTGTTCTGCTCATTTTCTATACCCCTGCTATATATTGCGATTTTCATTTACGTCATTTTTAAATAACCACAACAACAATTTACAATCCACTTTGGGCCTGTAAAAATAGTCCGTTTTTACCTAACTGGTTAAAACTGTATTCCAACTTAAGTGTAACATCGTACAGTGAAAAGATGTCTATACCAAAACCACCCGTATAAAGTAATTTATTACTAAGGTTTGTTTCAAATTGTTTCTTGTTGTATGCATAACCAAGGTCTGCATAGGTTTTTGCAAAAAAGGTAAATGGTATGGTTGGATATTTTGAAGACTTGAAAATATTGGGCACATTCACCGTAAAAAGTTTTTTCTTAATGGTTGACCGGGTTATTTCATAAGCAACTGCATCTACCACGTATAGTTCTAAACCTCTCAAGTTAATGTCACCATATCCAAGCGCCCGCTGGTTTATATAAGGCTGATCAAATGGCAACGCAGTTTTTGCCGCTAACTGAATACTAGCATACCAATTTTTTTTCAAAGCCCAGTATTTGTTATACGCTCCTTCAAGAGATAACATATTGATGCCACCGCTCCAGCCAAAGCCTCTTTTCAATAATTTGAATGAAGCAGTTGTTCCTTTCAAAGGGTAAATAGCATTGTTGGCATTAATGTATTGATAAGTATAACTGATGTCAACAAA
>CAZDHQ010000083.1:0-10174 GCA_964505135.1 uncultured Ferruginibacter sp. | reverse complement strand
GGGCTCTAAATTCTGTATTTCTAATTTCATCTTTTGGCCGGCCTACATGCGCACTATCTGTAAATGCAAAATGATCGCCATACAAATCACTTAATACTTCAGCAGTGGCAGCTGCCTGTATTGCGTGGCCGGAGGGAAAAGCAGGAAATGGAGGATCGGGCCAAAAAGATTCCCATTCCTGTTCAATATGTTGCGTTACAAATGTATTAGCTCGTTCTGTAAAAAACTGGTATTTCCATTTCCAGCAATTTCTAAATGCATCAGCTACCGCCATACCCACACGGGCATATGTTTCCGCACACTTAATTAAAGAAGGTTTTGTTAGTTTGATGGTAGTTGTAGCTAGATAATAAGAGTGACCCGGTGGAGTAAAAGTTACATCCGGATCATCACTCCACCATATCGCTGCCTGCTTTTCAGCCTGCGTTAAAACTTTTCTTTTATCACATACCAGTTTGAATTGATTATAATATGCAGAACCTGGCGTGGTATCAAATGGAATACAAACCGGTGCTATCAATTGAGAATCGGCGACTAAAAAAGTTCTGTTAGCACCCCAATGTGGGTGTAAAGGATAATGGCTAAATGATTGCGCAAACAAAGGTGGTTGCCAGCAGCCGGGTCTTTTGGGCAACGCTAATTTTTTATCAAAGTTAGAAAGGTATCCCCGGTGCCCACCATCGGTCTTAGACCAGTCAAATATTTTTTGTGCAATCATTTTACCATAGGCAATTGACCGCTGCACTGTGGCTTCATCTTTTACTGTTGAAGCAATGGCTTCTTTAAAACTATTTTCAAGTGAATCAATTTTCTTTTTATTGTTGTCTGATGTCTGAATATAAATGCTTCTTAAAATCTCAGCCTCTGCAGCATTTAATGAAAGCTGCCAATTATAAGCCACATTTTTATCAGGAGCAGGTAGAGCACCCAACCCATTTAACTGGGGTGCGATGGATTGGTACTGTTCTGCATGTCCATTTACAACAGACTCATACATAGTGAGGCCAATATAGCCAAAACACCTGGAAGCAAATGTGGGCGAGTTGGAAGGCGTGTATTGCGTAATATAGTTGGTCATGTTGGCCCAGGAGGTTGCCAACTCAAAGTCTTGCGGTGGCTTTGCAGGTGATTTACAGGAATGGAATCCACAGCCTATAACAAAGGCTGCAGTTATCAATAGTAATTGCTGTTTCATTTTTTTCGGTTCACTAAGGCGTAAGTGATTACATCTTTTCCGTTAATGCCAAAATAAAATAGATTATTCAAACGGGCGCAACTTCTTACGTCGCCCCATATATCTAAACCTGATTTTGTTTGATCAATATAAGAAAAATTACCGGCCCCATCTCCCTTCAGTAAGAATCCGTAGTTAGCATCAAATTTTCCCAGGCGGATTTTGGCATGGCTGTTATTCCCGCAGACCAACAGGTCCTGCTTACCATCATTATCAAAGTCGAGTACACTAATAGCGTATAATGGTGAATATTGCGCCTGTGCTGGTAAAGGCATCGTTTTAAATTTACCGGAAGCAGTAGTCACAAAACATACCGAAGCCATTTCGGTGGCAGCTAAATGCTTGGCTTTATTTAGTTCCCCATTCTGAAATAGATCATCCATGGTAACGTCTGCATAACTCTTATACTCAAAAAAGCGTTTGCGCATCACCGGTAGTTGGGTAACCAATTCATCTTTGGTAACATAAGGATACGCCTTGTGCTTGATATAGAAACTAAAAATAGGATCTATTGAACCATTTTTGTCAAAATCATCATAATACATTTCCAGCGGCTCCTTTTCAGATGCAGTAAATTGTGTATTTAAACCCATGTTACCCAGCAAGAGGTCAGGCTTTTGATCCCCATTAATGTCCGCTGTTTCAATCACATTCCACCAGCCGCTGTATGGCTTATCAAAATACTTTGTTGTGTTATCTACGAGTTTGCCATTTTGATTGGCGAATACAGTTACTGGCATCCACTCTCCTGCTACAACCAATTCATTTTTCTTATCGCCATCTAGGTCTATCCATTTTGCATCCGTTACCATTCCAAGGTGGCTTAATGCTGCGCTAACTTTTTCTGTTTGGTCAGAAAAATTTCCTTTGCCATCGTTGATTAAAACATAGCTGCGTGGCGTTTCAGGATAACGCCCTGGTATTACCCTTCCACCTACAAACAGGTCTATATAACCGTCTCCGTTTATATCCTGTGTCGCTACACAAGATTTACTAACCCTCATTGCAGGCAACCCGTTTGTTTTGATGAAATTGTTTTTGCCATCGTTTATGTAAAGCCTGTCCTGCAATAACGTATCGTCTGCTGCAAGGCTACCGTATCCTCCGCTGGCAATATATACATCAGGATATCCGTCAGCGTTAGCATCCAATACAGCAATGGCTGCGTCCTGGTAGTTTTTATCCTGCACAAATACCGCGCTGTTTTTTTGAGATAAGGTGCCGTTTTTTTGCTGCATAAAAATTCTTGTTGCTTCGCCTGCACCTCCACCTACCAGCAAGTCTTCCAGTCCATCTTTATCCAGATCAAATTTTGTTATGCAGGGCCCTGCATAAGACAATTGGCTGATTAATAAGAGCTGCCTGTTGAAATCATTGATACTGGTATCAGGTGTTTTACATGGTATCACAACGTTGGCTGGCATGAACCATTTCAAATCACTTGTAGCTACTGGCTTTCCATTTAATGTAGCATCTTTTTCTGCCAGTATGATGGCTTGATTTGCATTTACATTGTACAATTTTTGCTGTTTCCCACTGCTCCAGGTTATGATTAAAGAATCAGCCTTTGCAGCATTACCCAAACCAAAATGAGGTTGAAAAGAAACATTGGAGAGATACCCTCTTGCCGGGTATTGTTCTACCGTTTGCAACTGTCTATTGCTGTATAGCTGCAGTTTTGCGCCAATGCCCTGGGTATTGCCTGCTGCGCCTTGTAGCTGTATTGTAAGAAAGTGGTTAGCATTTGATTTTTGTGCTTCATTCCTGTACACAAAAGCTGGCTGGTTAATATTATTCACTACCAGGTCAAGGTCACCATCGTTATCCAAATCCGCATATACGGCACCGTTACTATTAGAATTTTGATTAAAGCCCCATGCCTCTCCATTGTTTTCAAAGAATCCGTTTTGCTTATTGTGAAACATGTAATTCTTGACATTGGAGGAAGGCATTTTTTGTACAATGTCCATTACTTCTTCCCTGTGTAGATTACCCCGTTCCTTTACTACTTCATTCATGTAGTTAATAAAGTCAAGATTGGTATAGTCACGCAAGTAACCATTGGTTACATACAAATCTTTCCAGCCATCGTTATCGTAATCTGCCAGCAACGCACTCCAGCTCCAGTCTGTGTTTGACACGCCAGCCAGCTGTCCGATCTCACTAAATGTACCATTGCCATTATTTAGCTGCAGCATGTTACGCATGTACTGGTAATAAAAACCACTGCGTAAATTTTGCCTGAATTTTTCATAATTATCCGGCGTCAGTAATAATTTTTGTCGACGGTTGTCTTCAGGCAACATATCCAGTGTAAACAAGTCTGTTAATCCATCATTATTAATGTCTGCTGCATCATTTCCCATAGAGAATTGGCTGGTATGGCCGATGCATTTACTTATCTGGTTGGTGAAACTGCCATTCTTATTATTGATATAGTAGTAATCAGGCACGGCATAATCATTGGATACATAGAAATCTGGCCAGTCATCTCCATTATAGTCAGCAATAGCCAAGCCTAACCCATAACTCAGTTCAGATCCATTAATACCGGCAGCCTGTGTGATATCTTCAAACTTGCCATTTGTTTGTTTATATAATCGCAATCCCTTTTCGGGATTATCTGTTTTAAAAAGTTGAGCCGTTCCTTCTTCATTCAGGAGCGGTAAATTCTTGGGATTGTGATTCAACAACAACATATCGAGATCTCCATCCTTGTCAAAATCAAAAAAATAAGATTGGTTACTAAAACCTGTGCTCGCAAGTCCGTATACTTCAGCCTGTTCTTCAAACATAGGAACTCCAGACGGATCATTTCCTTTGTTAATAAAAAGCTGGTTCTTTCTTTTTTCAGCAGGCATAGCTCCTGAGTAGCATAGATAGATATCCAGTTTGCCATCTGCATTTATATCCACTGCATTGGCACCGGTTTTCCAGGGACCAATTCTTCCGGCTGCACCGCAAATTGGTGTGATGTCCTGGAATTTAAAATTTCCTTTATTGAGGTAAAACTTATTTTCCCCCATATTGGAGGTAAAGTAGAGATCGGTTAATCCATCTCCATTAAAATCACCGGAGGCAATACCACCACCGTTGTAAAAATATTCATACATCAGGATATTGGTATTCAATCCCTCTGTCAATGTGTTTTGAAATGTCACACCAGTTTGGTCAGGCTGCAATAGCGTAAATAAACGTTTGGTAGTGTCAACTGTATTTTCGGTAGAAGCAGATTCATCACCGGAGCAGCTATATAACAACAAAACAGCAATAATCAGCGTGAAGCAGCACTGGAAAAAATTCTTCATGGAAGTGTGTATAAGAAAAAAATCTATTCCTATGTAAAATAGGAATAGATTTTTAACTAAAAAGCATTTATTGGATTAGAAACCGGGATTATTAACGAGTTTATTGTTTTTGTTAATCTCATCACGGTTAATTGCTCGATAATACATCTTATCATCCCATATCCTTGTTTCATTTTCTGTATTATCAGTCACTTGGTATGTATAATCATAAACAGTTTCATCATGCCTATATGGAACCAAAGCTGATTTCCCCGGCTTTAATTTGGCTGTTACTTTGATTGCCTTGATGCCACGTCCAACAGTTTGTGCAGGAATCATCCAGCGTCTTGCATCATGGTATCGGTGTTCTTCATATACCAGTTCAATCCTTCTTTCGTTTCTGTATTCATCCCTTAAAGCATCACCACTTAATGCTGATATAGAAGGCATACCTGCACGGAACCTAATCTTATCCAACCATTTTTTAGCTTCTGTTTCGTCACCTGTTTCTAAGCAAGCTTCAATGTAGTTAAGAGCTACCTCAGTATAGCGAATGAATGGCCAAGGAATAATCTGTCCATTCGACTGGTTATCTGGTAAAGCCGGGTTAGGATCAATAAATTTCCTTGTATAGTAGTGCGTACGGCTACCATTCCAGTTCTCAATTTCTGATTCTCTCGTATCTATTCCATTTAAAAATCCACCGGAACCATTATCGTAATAACCAGTTTGAATTTGATCTGCTGGATCTTTACTTGTCACATCAGCCGGTCTTGGCTTCCATTTTGCACCGTCATATAGAATAGTGGCGTAAAAACGTGGGTCACGATCAACATATGGATGTGCGGCCTGGGCAGGTTTATTCCAATCAAATTTAGAACCATCCATCATTTCATAATCATCTACCAATAGCTGTATTGGCGTATTACCCGCCCAGTTATGATATCCGTTTGGTCCATTATTGATACCGTAATGAATACCTCCCAGCGGCCAGTTGTCTTCCTGTGTATAAAGCGTGGTGCTCGTTCTTTGGAAAATTAATTCCTTAGATGCAGAAGCATCTAAGCCAGGCGCTCCACTCTTACCACCCATTGCGATAGACATATAATTAAGTGTACCATCTGTAGCGCTAACAGGCGTGCTTAGATCTAATTTATATCCAGAAGTTGCGTCTAACACAACTTTAGCCGCAGCCTTAGCGGCATTCCATCTTGCTGTTCTATCGCCAGAGGGATAGGCCAACAGGTCAAGATTAGAATAACCAGCAAGTGTAGATGATTTTGCTTTTGCAGTTGGCCCGTCATGTAAATCACTTGCGGCATATAATAACACTCTTGATTTAAGTGCCTGCGCTGCCAACTTTGAAGCTCTACCAGGAGTTTCGTCTTTCCCATCAAGCAATTGTGCTGCCTTATCGAGATCACTTACGATAAACTGAACACATTCATCGTAAGTATTTCTTGCAATTGTGTAATCTTCATCCAAACCGTAAGTTTTGTCTATCAATGGAACTCCTCCGTAAAATCTCAATAATTGCTGGTAATAGTAGCCTCTTAAAAAATAAGCTTCCCCCAACAAGCGATCTCTTGATGATGCATCGAAAGTTGCTGCAGGCAACCTTTCTATTGCTGTATTTGCAGCACGTATTGCCTGGTACATTTTATCCCAACCATAAGTATCACTCGTCCATGCAATATTTGATGGAGACTCTGTACCTTGTGTAAATGTATTAATGTTCCTACCTGCGTGTGTAAACATCGCCTCATCTGTGTAAGCAGCAAGTGCTTGTTCTTCAAATCCTCCATATCCAAGATAAGCGTAGATACCGTAAATGAATGCCTGCGACAGAGCGGCATCGCCCCAGGTAACATCGCTGGAAACCTGGTCTTTAGGAGTGGTGTCAAGAAAATCCCTTTTACAGGAAATCATAAACAGCACCAGCATCCCTGTAGCGCCTAATATTAATTTTATCTTTTTCATTTGCATTAGTTTAGAAAGTTATGGATGCACCAACATTGATAACACGTGATTGTGGATAGTAAACACCACTTTCTGCAGTTGCTTCCGGATCAAATATTTTGTTTTTATCAAATGTCAATACATTCAGACCATTCGCAAATAGTCTGAGATTACTGATTTTAAACTTATTTAACAAACGGCCCGGGAGATTATACCCCAATTCAATATTCTTCAGTCTGATGTAATTCTTACTGAACAGGAAGTAAGTGTTATTTCCATAGTTACCACCTGTATAATATGTATCACCACGGCTAGCCAATCTTGGATGTTCACTGCTTGGATTATCAATGGACCAGCGATGATCATAAGACCATTGAAGGAAGTTTCCAATATCACCAGACTCGGTTTGAATACGAATAGCCGCACCAGTTGCACCCTGGAATAATATACTAAGATCAAACGCCTTGTATCTTACTTCTCCAGTCATACCAAAATTGAAAACAGGAACATTACTTTTATCTAATCTTACCTGGTCATCACCGTTGATTTTACCGTCACCATTTACGTCTTCAAACTTCATATCTCCAGGAATCAATTTACCAGTTACCTGGCTGTAGTCGATAGTGTTTTTATCAATATCAGCCTGATCCCTGAAAACACCCGCAGATTTATAAACAAGATATGAGTTAATTGGTTTGCCTTCCTGATGCTGGTAATCAGGCGCACCTGGGGTTTCGTCCATATAAACTACTTTGTTTTTTGCATAACCTCCATTAACACCCACCCTGAATGTAAGATCTTTTGAAGCTCTTCCGTTATATGCTACGCTAAACTCAAACCCTCTGTTGTCTACCCTTCCGGCATTAACTGGAGGCAACAATGTGGAAATACCTGTAGAAGCAGGCGTTGAACCTTTTTTCTGAATGAGAATTTGATCACGCTTGTTATAGAAGTATTCCAATGTTACATCCAATTTATTACCAAGCAAGGTAGCGTCTAACCCCACGTTATAGTTATTGGCCCTTTCCCAGGTGAAGTTTGGATTGGCTAACAATTTTTCATATAAAGTTGTTGCAACCTGTGCATTAATAGGATATTGTCCACCGCTATAGTTTGCCAGGTAAGCATATTCCTGTAGTGCACCATTGAAATATACCTGATCGTTACCCATTTGCCCGTAAGAGGCTCTTAACTTGAGATTGTCAACAAATGGAACATTGAAAAAACTTTCCTTAGAAATATTCCAACCTAACAACAAACCAGGAAAGAATCCAAAGCGGTGATCCTTAGGAAATATGTAAGAACCATCGTATCTCCAGATGAATTCAGCCAAATATTTTTCTTTGTAGTTGTATTGTGCACGACCATAGTATCCAAGTCTCGCTCTATTATAAGCACGGCCATCTGTATTTTGTCCAGTTGTTCCGCCAAAGAATAATTGATCAATAGCTGAAGAGATATAATTTCTTCTGTAAGCGAGAAAGCCCTCACCCTTAAAATTTTCCTTGGTAACGCCGGCTAACAAACTAATAGAATGATCATTGCCAATCTTCTTGTCATAAGTCAACAAAGCTGTCAAGTTAGTGTTTAATACAGATCCATATGTCTGTGTTAACCTTGGGTCTGTAAAGTTTGACCTGATTGCACCAACTAATTTCGGCGTTACACCGTCAGCTTCATAATCCACTTTATTCCAGCTATACAACATCCATGGAGTTTGCCATGTTTTACTTGTTTGGCTGTTTTTATCAACTGCTCCTGATAGAGTAAGCTTTAAACCACTAACCCAGGGATTAGTGATATCTATAGACCCATTTGCTTGAGTGAAATCAGTTGGATTTTCATTATAACCGGTAGCGTTGGTAGTGATCACATATGGATTCTGACCATTCTCAATGTCTGGTCCAGGTTTACCATTTGGCCAAACTTCAGGCTCGGTCGGACGCCCTCTCATTAACATACGGAAAATAGATCCTGCGCTCTCAGTTGGAAACTTCCTATTTTCCCTTCTTACCATGATCCCCAAGTTAGTGTTGATGTACTCGTTAACTTTTGCAGTGAGGTTGATTCTAAAATTATACTGCTGGTATTTGGTTGCGGAGTTTTTATAGTAGGCATCCTGGTAAACATAACCTAGAGAAGAGAAATAGCGAACATTATCATTACCGCCACTTAACTGCAGATTGTGCCTTCTTTGTGGAGACCATGTCTTAAAAGCGTCCCCAAACCAATCTGTATTTGGGTGCCCCCAAGGATCGCTTCCATCGGCAAACTTCTTAACATCATCAGGGCTATACTGAGCATTACGAGTATCTATGCCGGGAGTAGGAGAATCATATACACCTGTAGTTTTGAGGGCCTGAGATGCAGCTTCCCATTCATTTACCGGAACATTCTTATAAATTGGTAATTCGTTCATAATGGCTGCATATTCAGATGCGTTAGACATTTTTGGCACCCTAGCCGGTTGTCCCCAGCCCTGATTAAAGTCATACGTAATTTTTGGCTTTCCGGTTGCCCCTCTTTTTGTAGTAACCAAAATTGCTCCATTAGCAGCTCTTGCTCCATAGATTGCAGCAGAAGCATCCTTTAATACAGAAATTGATTCGATATCTCTTGGATTAAGCCTTCCGAGCCCACCGTCCCTATCAGGCACTCCATCAATAACTATTAACGGACTATTGTTACCGAGTGTATTGGTACCACGTATTGAAACAGAAGCACCATCATAACCAGGTTCACCGCTGGTTTGAATCACTACAAGGCCAGGCAAGCGGCCCGCCAGTGAATTGCTAAGGTCAACAGCCGGGGATTTCACTAAATTCTCCCCCTTAATAGCACTAACAGCACCAGTTACAGTAACTTTCTTTTGTGTACCGTAACCAACAACTACCACCTCGTTCAATTGGTTAACTGATTGGGATAGATTTACAGAAAAACTAGTGTTGTTACCAACCGCTATCTCCTGTGTTTGGAAGCCGGTAGTGGAAACCACCAACACAGATTTTTGACTGGGTACATCCAGCGTAAATGCACCATTAGCGTCTGTAGTAGTACCGGTGGTGGAACCCTTTACTAATACGGAAGCATTGGCGGCAGGTGCGCCTTTGTCGTCTTTAACGATACCGCTTACACGAATTTTGTTTTGTGCAAAAACGGTAACGCTAAAAAGGAACGTAATTAAAAAAACAAAACTAGCCCGGGTGATTTTTTTCAGGTGTTCTGCCCGGGGCAGGTTGCAGAAACACCAGGAACGCAATTTTGATTGCCTTTTCATGATAGCAGCGTTTAGGTTGAACAATAATTATCCTTTGACGATTAATTGTTTGATTGACATTTAATTAACCTGTCAAAAATTTAAAGACTGTTATGTTTTTGAAGCACAACAGACGATTTACTTAATTTTTTTGTGAACTGCAAGCTGGTTTAATCGTTGATTTTTTCTGATGATGATTCCCTTTCTATTAATATTGGTTTAAGTACTACCCTGTCCTCAATTGCTGTAACAGTACCTGTTTCCTTTGTGTCTATTAGATTGATCAGCAGGCTCAGTGCTTCTTTTCCCATTTGAACGGTCTGCTGATCTACTGTGGACAGAGATGGTGTGATGTGCTCTCCAAAATTTTCATTCGCAAACCCTACCACACCAAACTGTCCTTGTATATTGGTCTTTCTTTCTTTTAATCCTTTTATT
>CAZDHQ010000082.1:0-10181 GCA_964505135.1 uncultured Ferruginibacter sp. | reverse complement strand
CAAGCCAATATTGAGCAATAGATAAATGATGGTAAATATTTTCCCTGCTACAGAGAGTGGCTTTATTACTTCATAACCTACAGTGGATACTGTTACCGCCGTCATATACAGCGCATCCAAAAAATGGTAACCTTCAATAACCATGAAACCGAACACACCAATCACAATGGATAAAAACAGCAGGAGTGCTGGTCTTATTAATTGGCTCATTGATTTGGTGTGGTTGTTAAAAAGCATGGTATGTGCTGCTGATATTGAAATTTGAATTCTAACTTTAGCCTATATGAAAAAGATTTCTTTTAGATGGCTGGTTTTGGAAAGTAAAGTTACAAAGCAGGTGTTGTATACTGTAATCTTTTTGTTTTCACTTGCTTCCTGTTCTGTAACAAAAAAGATAGATCGGCAGGCAAAGCAGTTGTTGCTACAGGATAGCGTGATTGGCACCGGGCATATTGGCATCAGTTTATTTGATCCGGCAGCAAATAGTTATTGGTATAATTATAATGCAGAAAAATATTTTACGCCAGCCAGTAATACCAAGTTGTTTTCCCTGTATGCCGGGATGAAGTATTTGGGAGATAGTTTGGTGGGATTGAGATATAAAAATCAAAGTGGGAATTATTTTCTTTATCCTTCCGGTGACCCAACTTTCTTACATCCCGACTTTTCCAGTAAAAATGTATTTAATTTTCTAAAAACTATTCCAAATGATAGTTGGAAAGGAATAGTGATGGATGCATGGCAGGAAAAAAATCTCGGGTACGGTTGGAGCTGGGACGATTATAGCGATGATTACATGGTGGAACGAAGTGTAATGCCAGTATATGGTAATGTAGTAACGTTTGCTTTTCAAAATGATTCACTGGTTGGGAAGCCTTATGGAAAATTTGATATAGTACCTGCTAAAGAAATGGAGCTGGGTGAAAAGAATCTGTTTATCACCCGGAACAAAAATCAATTACCACAAAAGTTTACTATCAAAAGAAAGCTTACAGAAAATGCTTTTGAATACCTGGAATCTGGCAGTGAATTTTCTAACGTAACAGTTCCACTTATCCAAAGCGATTACCTTTTGAAAGAAATATTGAGCGATACGCTGCACAGTAAAAACTTGGATATTGTTTCTGCAATCCAGGGAAATACATCAGCTTTAAAATTATCTGCCATTCACTCCCAGCCCTCCGATTCCCTCTTCAAACCCATGATGCATTACAGCGATAACTTTTTTGCAGAGCAAACACTGCTGATGGTAAGCAATGAAGTACTGGGCATAATGAATGACGAAAAAATTATTGACACTTTATTAAAATCGGATTTAAAAGATATTCCGCAAACACCGCAATGGGTAGATGGAAGTGGTTTAAGTCGCTACAATTTATTTACACCAAAAGATTTCATTTACATCCTGAACAAAATGAAAAATGAATTTGGAATGGAAAGATTGAAAGTGATTTTACCTACAGGAGGAGAAGGTACCATCAAAAACTATTATAAAGAAGACAGGGGTTTTATTTACGTAAAGACAGGAACACTCAGTAACCAGGTAGCTTTAAGCGGTTATCTCATCACACAAAAAAATAAACTGCTCATTTTTTCTCTGCTTGCCAACAACGTAAACGGCAGCGCCACTGATGTAAGGCGTGCATTTGAGCGTTTTTTAAAAAGCTTGAGAAAGAACTTTTAGATATGGAATTAACCAGGATATGAGATTACTGAACAAAGAAGAAGGATTCTATTGAAGATTCACCATTCACCATTCACAACCTCATCTTCCAAACATCCTATCCAATTCAAGCTTATTAAACTCTGAATAAGTTGGCTTTCCATTCGGGGTAATATTAGGAGCAGCGCAGTTAAAGAGATCTTCTACCAATAAGGTCATTTCTTTTTCAGTGAGACTAGTGCCAGCTTTTATAGCCTGCTGCCATGCCATGGATCGAAGCAGTTTTTCTCTCTTGCTGTACTTAAGATCGCTGCTGAAATGTTTGTACTGTTCCAGCATTTTTTCAATGGCTGCTTTTTCATTGCCCTGCAATACATCTGCCGGTGTGCCCTGTATCACAAAAGTATTTTTACCAAAATGCTCCAGGTGATAACCCAGGTAATTAAGATCAGGTGCCAGTTCATTTAATAATACTGCATCCGTTGCCGTTAGTTCAAGCGTGGCAGGAAACAGGCTCTGCTGCGTAGCAATAGGTTTGCCTTCCAGTGCCCGGTTAAACCTTTCATACAAAATTCTTTCGTGGGCATTTTGCTGGTGAATGAGTAAAAATCCTTTTTGATTTTGAGCAATGATGTAGGTATTGTGCAATTGCATCAATACAGTGCTGGAAACGTATGAAGCAGAAGGGATCAGTTTTTCTTCCTGCTTTGGCTCTGTTTTATAATTAAGTACCGTAGCCTCAATTTTTTCTTCTTCGTAAAAATCTTTCCAACTTTTCAGATCACTTCTTTTCTCAATAAAATGCGCCTGGTTTTTTTGTGTAAAAGTGCTGTATAGCGAGGAAGATGCAGCGGTAGATTTTTTTTCTTCTGTAAAGGGCTTGGTTACTGAATCTAACTGCTGGATAGAAGCATCCAGTTCAAAATCCAGCGTGGGAGTGATACTAAACTGTGCCAATGCGTGCTTAACCGCACTTTGCACAAAAGCATATACAATCTTTTCGTCTTCAAACTTTATTTCCTGCTTGGTGGGATGTACATTTACATCCACTTGTGTAGGATCCAAATCAATAAACAACGCATACATGGGAAAGCTATCCTTTGCAATCATTTCATCAAACGCAGTGATGATGGCGTGATTGAGGTAGGCGCTTTTGATAAAACGATTGTTTACAAAAAGATATTGATCGCCCCTTGTTTTACGGGCTGTTTCGGGTTTGCCAACAAAGCCCCGGATGTTCAGGTAATCCGTTTGCTCTTCCACGCTTACCATTTTAGCATTGTAGTTATTGCCCAATAGCTGTACAATGCGCTGCTTGAGCGAACCTCTTTCCAAATGAAATATTTCCTGTCCATTGCTGTTGAGCGAAAAGAAAATATCCGGGAAAGCCATCGCCACCCTGATGAATTCATCTACTATGTATCGTAATTCCGCAGGATTGCTTTTTAAAAAATTCCTCCGGGCAGGCACGTTAAAAAACAAGTTCTTCATAGCGATGCAGGTGCCATTTTCCCATGCAATAGGTTCCTGCTTTACCACTTCACTGTTTTCTATTACTATAAATGTGCCGGCAGTATCTTCTGCTCTACGGGTTTTTAATTCCACCTGGGCTACTGCTGCAATACTTGCCAGTGCCTCACCTCTAAAGCCCATGGTTTTGATATGAAAAAGATCATTGATGTTTTTGATCTTGGAAGTGGCATGCCGCTCAAAAGCCATCCGGGCATCGGTTTCACTCATGCCCTTGCCGTTATCAATTACCTGGATCAATGCCTTACCTGCATCCTTCACCACCAGCTTTATCTCCGAAGCTCCTGCATCCACCGCATTCTCCAGCAGTTCTTTTACCGCACTGGCAGGGCGTTGAATCACTTCACCAGCGGCTATCTGGTTGGCAATATTATCCGGTAAAAGCTGTATGATATCAGGCAAAATGGTAAAAGTTTAGCTGCAAATTTACGGAAAGAATACTGCCCTCTGGTTTTAGAAAACCGTCGTTAAGAAAAAAAACGCAGATAAAATACCGTTAAAACACCCTTTTTTTTACAGGATAACTGCTATAGTTTGCGTGGTGAAAAAATGATATGTGAAGCTGTGAAATTTGCAGTATTCGCTCATCTCATTGTCTAAAATCAGTAAATGAATATCCTTTCGGCTATACCTCTGGGCTGGCTAATCATCATTGTGCTTGTGGGCTCTTTTACCATTGGCTGTGGTATTGGCTGGCTAATTAGCAGAAGAAAACCCTAAACTGTTATAGCTTTCCTGTCTAGCTGTTCAAGGGAGCGTTTCAAAACAATCATTTCTCCTTAATTTGTGTTCATATCCCAGTATATGAAACGAATTTTTGTATTGCTTATTCTTTTTGTGATTTTTTCTCCATTGCTAAAGGCGCAGCAAACCCCTGCTGAAAAATGGGCTGATAGTGTAATGGGTACTTTAAGCCCCGAGCAACGCATTGCCCAGCTGATGGTTTTGCGTCTTACCAGTTATGATTTTAAGACCAAAACACCACTTTATTATGATTCACTGGTAGCGGAAAAAGTGAAGCAACATAATATTGGAGGTGTTTGTCTTTTCCAGGGTAACCCCGTTAAGCAGGCAACGATTATTAATAACCTGCAAAACCTTGCTAAAACACCCATTATGGTCACCATTGATGCGGAGTGGGGTGTAGGTATGCGTTTGTTTGACAGTGTACAGGCATTACCGCATCAAATGATGCTGGGAGCATTAAAGGATCCAAGAATTGTTTATCAATATGGCCAGTTGGTAGCGGAACAGTGCAAACGCCTGGGTATACAGGTAAACTATGCACCAGTAGTGGATGTAAACAATAACCCGAACAACCCGGTAATTAACGACCGTAGTTTTGGAGAAGATAAAAACAAAGTAGCTGCCTTTGGGGTAGCCTACATGAAAGGTATGCAGGATGCCGGTGTGATGGCATGCGCCAAACATTTTCCGGGTCATGGTGATGTGTCTGTAGATTCTCATTACGATTTACCCGTTATAAAAAAATCAACTGCACAGTTGGATTCCCTGGAACTGTACCCGTTTAAGACTTTGTTTAAAGAAGGTGTAGGAAGTGTGATGATAGCGCATTTATATATTCCTTCCATTGACAGCCAGGCTAACAGGGCAACATCTATCTCGAAAAATAATGTAACAGGATTGATGAGAACCCAACTCGGTTTCCAGGGACTAACGTTTACGGATGCCCTGGAAATGCAGGGCGTACAAAAATTTTACCCGGGTGGCGCTGCTTCTGTTGAATCAATCATTGCTGGTAATGATATGCTTTGCCTGCCGGGTGATGTAGACCAAACCATTGACAAAATAAAAACTGCTATCAAAGATAAAAGACTGAGCTGGGCTGATATTGATTACCACTGCCGCAGGGTATTGCTGGCAAAATATAATTACGGAATGAGTGATATAAAACCTGTTGATCCGGTGAACATCACGGTTGATCTAAACAAGGGCATTCCTGAAATGAAAAAGCTGGTGGCGGAAAATGCCATTACACTGTTAAATCAAAGCAGCGGTTTTTTTCCGATTAATGCTTCAGTGAAAAAAGAAAATGCAATTGCTTATGTAGGCATTGGTATCAATAGTGAAAGTGCACTTAGCAAGAGATTGGTAAACGATTATAATGCCACTTCGTTTTATTTTGGATACAAAGACGATAGTGAGAAAATAAATATCATCATCAATTCACTAAAGAATTATGAAAAGGTAATTATTGGTGTACACAATTACAGTCGAAGACCAGATAATAATTTCGGCATTAGTAATGCTGCCATTAATTTGGTAAAGCAATTGCAGCAAAACAAAAACACGGCGGTGCTGGTGTTTGGAAATCCCTACGCTATTAAAAACTTTTGCGATGCAAAAAATTTAATTGCCTGTTATGAAGATGATTCAATTGTTCAAACAGCAGCCGCTGATTTTATTGCAGGAAAATTTACAGCAAAGGGTACTTTGCCGGTAACCGTTTGTGATCAATATTGCTACGGAAGCGGTATTGTAAGTAATGTTAACCTACCCATCCAATCCGATAAGTTCAAAGCCATTGATTCCATTGCTGCTGCTGCCATTGAAAAAGGTGCCACACCCGGCTGCGTGGTATTGGCAGTAAAAGATGGAAAGATTATTTTTCATAAAGCTTATGGGCATTTTGCTTACGATAATGTAGAGCGTGTTCCTATAGATGCAGCTTTTGATATGGCATCGGTAACCAAGATTTGTGCTACCACCATTTCCATTATGAAATTATATGAGCAGGTAAAAATCGGTTTGAAAAACAAACTCGTGGATTACTTACCGTTAGTAAAGGGAACCAATAAAGAAAACCTGGTGATTGAAGATATTTTATTGCACCAGGCCGGGCTCGTTGCCTTTATTCCTTTTTTCAGGGAAACAATGGATACCAGCACAGGCAAAATATTCACCCAATACTATTCTACTGTTAAGAGTGATTCTTTTAATATTCCTGTAGCAAACAATTTGTTTTTAAGAAGCGACTGGAATGATACCATGTTTCAGCGGATTTTGGAAAGTCCTTTAGGGCCAAAAGGAAAATACATTTACAGTGACAATGATTTTATTTTTTTAGGCAAGGTGGTGGAAGCCATTAGTGGCATGCCTTTAGATAAATATGTACAGCAGGAATTTTATAAGCCGATGGCATTGGCTACTGCAGGCTTTAAGCCAAAGGATTATATCGTTTTAAATAAAATTGCCCCAACAGAACAAGAGCCTTACTTCAGGAACCAGCTAATCCGTGGTTATGTGCATGATCCTGGTGCTGCTATGTTTGGCGGTGTAGCTGGTCATGCTGGTTTATTCAGCAGTGCTTATGATATCGCAGCAATTATGCAGATGCTAATGAACGGGGGCACTTTTAATGGTAAGCGTTATCTAAAGAAAGAAACCATTGATTTGTTTAATGAGTACCACAGCACTATCAGCAGGCGTGGACTTGGTTTTGATAAGCCCGAAAAAGATAACTACAAAAGGCCTGAACCATATCCCTGTTTGTCTGCATCGCCTAAAACCTTTGGTCATACCGGCTTTACGGGTACCTGCGCCTGGGCAGATCCGCAATATAATTTGGTCTATGTGTTTTTGAGTAACCGTGTTTCTCCGAATGGCACCAATCCTTTGCTTGGGAATTTAAATGTGCGGCCTTCTATCCAGGAAGCGATTTATGCAGCGATTGGTGCAGCTAAAAGCAGATAGTTTTATCTCCCAGGTTTAAATTTCTTCTGAAGATTCTGGCAGGTGATCATACTCACCCTTAAAAGCATAGTAGCCAAAAATAAAAAGGCCAACAGCGATTGGTGTAAAAATTCCAATGATAATAAACCATGGAACGGGTTTGTTGATATCCTTGCTGCCATTGCCAATATTATGCAGGGCTCCCATCACTAAAAAATAAATTACTATTGGTGCAATCAGCATCCAAACTATGCCCATTATTCTTTTGAGTTGATTCATATCAAATAGCGTTTGTAAAGCTGACATCTTTTAAAAAGATATCAACTTTATGATTTAGTCATTTATATTTTCATCAATCTTGTTAGTAAGATACAATGCTCCAATTACAAAACATAAAGCTGCAACACCAATTGGATACCATAAACCAACCAATGGGTCTTTTGTAAATGTGGACGAAAGCAATGTTGCGATAAACGGAACCAATCCTCCAAACACACCATTGCCAATATGATAAGGCAAACTCATAGAGGTGTACCTGATCTTTGTTGGGAATAATTCAACTAAAAAAGCAGCCACTGGTCCATATACCATTGTTACAAAAATGATCATTATCCAGACGAGAAAAATAAATTTCCATTTGAGAGATGAGGAAAGAATGATACCTGTGTAAGAAGGTTTTACATCAGGTACAGATACGGACTTTAACTTGCTAATACTTGTTGGGCCTAGAGTGCTAAGTGGAGGATAAAGGGTCCCGATAAAATTGATAGTATCGGCTCTCTTTTCAACAAACTTTGAACCTCTATACATCCAACTCTTTTCTTTATGTTGTATGATGCTTAAGGATTTCAAGACTGTATCAGACTTAGTAACCTCACCATTTGCACCAGCACTAATATTCTTTTTATCCTTTATCCATTCTTTTGCATCTGCATCTTCCAACATTGTACTAAAAATCGGTCGATAGAAAACTACTCCTAATAACATCCCCGTCAGCATAATCCATTTCCTTCCTACCTTATCACTCAACCAGCCAAACACTACAAAAAAAGGTGTTGCCAGTAAAATAGCCCACAGCATTATTTCCCGGTTCTGCATAAACTCCAGCTTCACTGTATTCTCCAAAAAACTCTGTGCATAAAACTGGCCCGTGTACCAAATTACTCCCTGGCCCATTACGGCTCCAAACAATGCAATCAATACCATTTTAAAATTGCCTTTGTGCCCAAAACTTTCTTTCAATGGATTGACAGATGTTTTCTTTTCTGCTTTCAGTTTTGCAAAAATGGGAGACTCCTGCATCTTTAAACGGATGTATATGGAAACACCTACCAACAAAATAGAAATCCAGAATGGATACCGCCATCCACCCCATTCAGCAGAAAAGGCTGCATCACTCATATTGTTTTTTACCAGCATGATAATACCCAACGCCACAAACAAACCCAGTGTGGCCGTGGTTTGTATCCAGGAAGTAAAATAACCTCTTCTTCCCTCAGGCGCATGTTCTGCCACATAGGTAGCAGCGCCACCATATTCACCGCCTAATGCCAGGCCCTGTATCAATCTTAATAACAAAACCAGCAGGGGTGCAGCTATTCCAATCGTTTTATAGCCTGGTACCAGTCCAATTAAAAATGTGGAACCGCCCATCAGCACCAGCGTTAGTAAAAAAGTTGATTTTCTTCCAATCAAGTCACCCAGCCTTCCAAACACTAAAGCACCAAACGGCCTCACTAAAAACCCTGCGGCAAAAATGGCCAGCGTACTTAGCAATGCCGCAGTATCATTTCCTTCTGGAAAAAATTGAGAAGAAATGGTTTTGGCCAGCATGCCAAAAATGTAAAAATCGTACCATTCAATTAAGGTACCCAGTGAGGAAGAGAAAATTACTTTGTTAATACCTTTTGTGCTGATAACTGTCATGTAGCTGTATTAAATTTTAGTCAATCGTTTGCCCGGTGTTATTGCCATAAATATATTAATTTGGTGGCGAAGAAAAACTAATAAATTATTCTCATTCAAATTGCTATGTCATATCCTTATCAGATTAAAAGTTTGGAACAATACCACGAAGCTTATAAGAACAGTGTGGACAACCCGGAAGGTTTTTGGGCAGATATTGCCGAGAACTTTTTATGGAGAAAGAAGTGGGATAAAGTGTTGAACTGGAATTTCAATGAACCTAAAGTTGAATGGTTTGGCGGTGGTAAACTTAACATCACCGAAAACTGTATTGATCGCTGGTTGCCCACCATGGCTGATAAACCTGCCATCATTTGGGAACCCAATAATCCCGAAGAAAGAGTGAGGGTAGTAACATACGCCCGTTTACATAAACGTGTATGCCAGGTAGCGCAAATGCTTACCAACAACGGCGTAAAAAAAGGGGATCGTGTTTGTATTTATATGGGCATGATACCTGAGCTGGCCTATGCAGTATTAGGCTGTGCAAGAATAGGTGCTATACACAGTGTGATCTTTGGAGGCTTTAGTGCACAGAGTATTTCTGATAGATTGTATGATGCGCAGGCAGAATACATCATCACTTGTGATGGTGCTTACCGTGGCGGAAAAGATATTCCATTAAAAGGCGTGATTGATGATGCATTGATTGGTAATCGTACCGTGAAAAAGGTAATTGTGTATACAAGAACAAGAACTCCGGTGTCCATGATTAAAGGAAGAGATATCTGGTGGGAGGATGAAATGGAGCATGCAGAAAGCCAGGTGGAAAGAGATGGAAGGGTTTCTTTTCCTGCAGTGGAAATGGATGCAGAAGATCCCTTGTTTATTTTATATACTTCGGGTTCCACTGGTAAGCCAAAAGGTGTGGTGCATACTATAGCCGGTTATATGATTTGGGCCAATTACACTTTTGTAAATGCGTTCCAGTACCAGCAGGGTGATGTACATTTTTGTACAGCTGATATCGGCTGGATTACAGGCCACACGTACATTGTATACGGGCCACTAAGTGCAGGTGCGACTTCATTGATGTTTGAAGGTATACCAACATGGCCGGATGCAGGAAGGTTCTGGGATATCGTACAGCGTCATAAAGTGAATTGTATTTACACAGCACCAACAGCTATCAGGAGCCTGATGAGTTTTGGTACTGATCCAATCAAAGGAAAAGATTTGTCATCACTTAAAGTATTGGGTACCGTGGGTGAACCCATCAATGAAGAAGCATGGCATTGGTACGATGAAAACATTGGCCGCAAGCAATGCCCCATCATTGATACCTGGTGGCAAACAGAAACGGGTGGTTGCCTGATCAGCAACCTGGCTG
>CAZDHQ010000081.1:0-10413 GCA_964505135.1 uncultured Ferruginibacter sp. | reverse complement strand
TGGCTTGCTTACTTAATATATTTCTTTGTTCACCCGTTACCTGGTAGATGGTGAGTTCATCAAACATTACAAACAACTTAAAATGGAAAAGAAGATTCATCAATTGCACAATCATGTAATTATTTGTGGCTTTGGAAGAAACGGGAAAGAGAGTGCACAGATATTGACCAATAACGGTATTCCATTTGTAGTAATTGAAAACAAAGAAGACGAAGATGCAAGTCTTCACAAAAAACCTGGATACCTTATTAAAGGAAATGCTACATCTGATGAAACATTACTGGAAGCGGGCATTAAACAGGCCAAAGCCATCATCACTACCTTACCAGTAGATGCGGATAATTTATTTCTTGTGTTGTCTGCCAAACAGCTCAATCCTCAGATAAAAATTATCAGCCGGGCATCGGTAGATTCTTCTGTTCATAAGTTAAAGAATGCCGGATAAGATTGGCGGTGCTCATATGGCTACGCTGGTGTTGCAACCGGATGTTACAGAGATCTTATCCATCATGGGCACTACCAGCAACCCTTCTTTTCGCATTGTAGAAATTCCCGTTAGAAAAAATGTGTTGCTGGGAGAGCTGGATCTTTGGAAACAAACCCATTGTACAGTAATCGGTTTAAAAGACAATCACAACCGCTATAAAATTAACCCTGCCCCGGATTATCTTTTGCATGAGGGCTGCAGTCTTGTATTAATGGGAAGTGAAGATCAGATTGCGAAGGCACGTGAGTTGGTTTGACGTTCGATGTTTGAAGTTTGAGGTTGGGTATACGCTGTAGGTTAATGTCTTCTAAATATCACGACCAATCTTCTCAAACTTTAAACCTTCAACAATTATACTTTAAACTGCTTCAACAACCTCGAACTTCAAACCTTAAACTTTCTAACTCCTTTCCTGCGCTCTCATCCACCTTTCGGGTATTTCATTTCGGCTGGCCATTACATAATCATTGTAGCTGCAGGCAATGATTTTATTATCCGGTAACTGCATCCACCAGCGGCCTGTTTTCCGGCTTTGATAAAACACGGTACCGGCCTCAGCAAACACCGTATTAAATTCATTAAAGGAATTACCATCTTTCAATGATGCTTCCTGTTTGCTCCTGCTTTTTCCGTCAATAAAATACCAGAGCATGTGTGCAATCTGTATAGCAGTTAGTTCATTTACATCATCCTGTGGTTTATATCCATAAATGCCAAAGCTGCTGAGGTTACCGCTCATACCGGCATAACGGGTAAGCATACACGCTTCTTCACCGGTAAAACCATTTGGGCTACATTTAACCGAAGGCGCATCGCTGTATTTAATGGCATTGATATCAAAACTCAAGAGATGCGTATTCCGTATTGCAGGTTCCATCTCATCCATATTCTCCTTTGCCATGCCCACCCGGTGGCAATCAAAGCGAAGCTTATCCATGGTCTCCAGCATGCGTGGATGAACAAAATAACTTTGGAAACCGATATGATTATAATGCTTTACCAGGTTGGGTTCACTGGTAAGCATCTCCAATAAAAAGTTTTCACTTCTAAGAGAGCTTTCGCCTCTTAAATCAATGGTAGCATCTATGCAGGTAGCTTCAATTAGTTTATTCAGATCCCGATAAGCAAAATATTGCGCCAGCGTGATATCATGCGAACCACCCAATATCACCACGGTTTTATTTAACCGCAACAATTCCATCAACACTGTTTTTACAGCAGCATAACTATCACTCAAAGATGCGCCACTTTTTATATTGCCCAGGTCTGCAATCTTTACATCAAAATGCCAATAGTGCAATTGATATAATTGCTTCCTGATTACATCTGCAGCCATCACGGTTTCACCAAAATGTCCACTGCCACGGTATTCTGTTACACCTATCAATACAATATCTATCTCACTTAAATCAGGCAATTCTGTATCATACACTGTGATAAATCTTGCCAGCTGCCCATCATTATAGCCACTATCTTCATTCAATGCATGCACATTCACCGGTATTAAAAAATCATGCAGGTCGTTCATTCCATTTTATTTGTGGGCAAACTTAGGGAAAAAAGCGGCCCCTCCAAACCTCCCCAAAGGGGAGGCTTTAAGACATATATGAATGAAACTTTTTTATAAGTACGAAAAGAGCTTGATTGTTGAATAGAGACAAGTTGTTGATATGCTTAATTACAAACGTTGATAGTAGCAAGATGCTCGGCCTCCCTCTTCCCCGAAAGCTTTCGGGAGAGAGGGAACGAGGGTGAGGCCTGAGTTGAACTTTCTTTCTTATTTTTGCGCCATGGAAAACTTGTTACAGAAGATTGAGGCATACAAAACAGAAATCAAGGATTTTGTTGCAAAGAAAAGTGAGGAAGCAGAAGCTTTCAGGATAAAATATTTGGGCAGTAAAGGATTGGTAAAAGAAGTGATGGGAGAAATGAAGAACGTGGCTGCGGAAAAGAGAAAAGAGTTTGGTCTTTTACTGAACGAGTTTAAATTGTTTACCGAAGCAAAATACGAAGAGCTGAAAGCCGCCACCAGCAACGGACAGGAAACTGCTGCCAGCACTATTGATATTTCATTACCTGGTGATGCATTGCCATTGGGAACAAGGCATCCAATCAGTTTAGTAAAAAATAAAATCGTTTCTATTTTTCAACGCCTGGGATTTGCAGTAGCAGAAGGACCGGAAATTGAAGATGACTGGCATAATTTCACTGCATTAAATCTTCCTGAAAATCATCCTGCAAGAGATATGCAGGACACATTCTATATTTCTCAAAATCCAGATTGGTTATTGCGTACGCATACATCCAGTGTACAGGTACGTGAAATGGCAAAAGGTAAACTACCTATCCGTATTATTTGCCCCGGCCGTGTTTATAGAAATGAAACCATCAGCGCACGAGCACACTGCTTCTTTCACCAGGTGGAAGGTTTATATATTGCAGAAAATGTTTCCTTCGCTGACTTAAAACAAACACTGTACTTCTTTGTGCAGGAAATGTTTGGCACATCCATGAAAGTTCGCTTTCGCCCAAGTTATTTTCCATTTACTGAACCAAGCGCTGAAATGGATATCAGTTGTTTGATCTGTGGTGGAAAAGGCTGTAACGTTTGTAAGCATACAGGCTGGGTGGAAATTCTTGGCTGTGGTATGGTGCATCCAAATCTTTTGGAAAACTGTGGTATCGATAGTAATAAATACACTGGTTTTGCATTTGGTATGGGCATTGAAAGAATTACCATGCTCAAGTATCAAATAAAAGACCTTAGACTGTTTAGTGAGAATGATGTGCGTTTTTTAAAACAATTTACAAGCGCATTATAATATCAAGCTGGCACCTTTTCATTACAACCTATCTGCTCACACATGATTTTAGTAACCGGCGGTTCTGGATTAGTAGGCTCAGCGTTGATCACTCAATTGCTTGCTAAAGGTGAAAAGGTAAAAGCCATCTACAACAAAACACCGCTGCCGGATTTTAACTCTCCACTTGTTGAGCAAATTCAATGCAATATTTTAGACGTGCCCGGCCTGGAAGAAGCCATGCAGGGTGTAGATAAAGTATATCATTGTGCCGCCATTGTTTCTTTTAATCCCTCCCGTAAAGAAGCTTTATACAAAGTAAATATTGAAGGCACTGCCAATATGGTGAACGCCGCCCTTATTACTGGTGTAAAAAAATTGGTACATGTGAGTTCTGTTGCCGCACTGGGCAGAATAAGAAACAATGAAACCATCAATGAATCTGCAGAATGGACGGAAGACAATAACAACAGTGCTTATGGAAAAAGTAAATTCTATGCTGAGATGGAAGTATGGCGTGGCATTGGCGAAGGCCTGAATGCTGTGATTGTAAATCCTTCGTTGATATTAGGTCCCGGGGATTGGGAAGCCAGCAGTTCAAAAATTTTTAAATCGGTGTATGATGAATTTCCATGGTATACAGAAGGCACCAATGGCTTTGTAGATGTGAGAGATGTGGTTAGTGCCATGATTGAGCTGATGGAAAGTGATATCACTGCCCAGCGATTTATTTTGAACGGTGAGAATACTACTTATAAAAACGCCTTTACCATGATTGCACAGGCATTTAATAAAAAGCCACCACACAAGCAGGTAACACCTTTGCTGGCATCGATCATCTGGAGACTGGAAGCTATTAAAAGCAAGTTCTCAAGCAATGATCCACTGGTGACAAAAGAAACTGCTGAAACTGCTTTGTCATCTGTTTATTATGACAACAGTAAACTATTAAAATTCCTGCCAAATTTTAAATTTACCAGTCTTCAACAAACTATAAACCATACCTGCAACGTTTTCCAACAAAAGCTTAACAGCCGATAACCTATTTTAGCATCATTATTGAAAACCCCCAATAAATTTCTGTAACAAATGAAAAAACTCCTTTGCAGCTTTTCCATCATTTGCTTTTCCATTACATCATTTGCCCAAACCATATTTACAGTAACAGGCAAAGTAATAGATGCAGAAACGAAAGCACCATTACAGGCAGCTTCTGTTTTTGCACAGAATACTACTGTGGGTACTGTTACAGATGCCTCGGGAAATTTTACTATTAAACTTTATAGTGGTGGTTATGATTTAGCAGTGAGTTATACAGGTTATCAAACTTACAGCAGGCGCATAAGCTCTACAGAAGATGCTGATAAAAACCTGGTAATTGAATTAAAACAAAAAGAAAAGTCATTGGAAGAAGTGGCGGTTAAATCAAGCAATGAAGTAAAAGATGGTTGGCAGAAGTATGGAGATTTTTTTACCGAACACTTTATTGGAAAAACAGCTAATAGTAAACAGTGCATCATCAAAAATCCTGAAGCTTTAAAATTTTATTTCTCTAAAAAAAGAAACCGTTTAAAAGTGCTGGCTGCTGAACCTGTATTGATACAAAACCAGGCATTAGGCTATAATATCAAGTATACCCTGGACTCGTTTGTTTACGATTACAGTACCTCCACCAATTTGTTTACAGGCTATCCTTTATTTGAAGAAATGGCCACCACTGATTTAAACCAATTAAAAACCTGGCATAGTGCAAGGATGAAAGCTTACAACGGTTCCATACTTCACTTTATGAGAAGCCTGTACAATCAACAATTGAAAGAACAGGGTTTTGAGATACAGTTTCTAGTAAAAGTAAACGGTGCAGACTCGGCAATAAAGTTGACCAATTTTTATGGCGCTATTAACTATAGCAAGGATGATACTACACAGGTGGTAGAGTTCAGTCCGAACCAGCAAGACATGGCCGTGCTATATAAAAATGAAAAACCTGATACCGATTACTTAGCAGCTAATGATGATGCACCAAAAGATTTTGAATTATCTATTGTAAATATTACGCCGTCACAAAATATTGCCATTGAACAAAACGGGTTTTACTATGATCAGAACGATATTATAGCAACTGGCTATTGGGCCTGGGAAAAGGCTGGTGATATGCTGCCTTACGACTATAGACCTGATTAAGTTTTACCCATCACTTTTTCCCACAAGGCGGGAATGCGTTTTATCCAAACCAGTTCACGCCTTGCAATACCGGCTTCCTGTGTGGGTGTGCCGAAATAAGTTTTGTTTCCTTCGAGAGATGAAGGCACCCCACTTGATGCAAGCACTACCGCATTTTCTCCAATGGTGAGTGTTTTGTTTACAGCCACCTGGCCCCAAAGCACTACTCCATCTTTGATATCTGTGCAGCCACCTACTACCACTTGTGCAGCAAACAAACAGTTTTTACCAATCACGGTATCATGACCTATATGTACCATGTTATCAAACTTGGTTCCTTCTCCAATAATGGTATCATGTGTAACACCACGATCGATGGTACAGTTGGCTCCAATCTCTGCATTGCTTTTTATAATCACTCTTCCACAGCTTGGCATTTTTTTATACCAAAGCTCCCGGTTCTTTTTTCCGTTATAATAAAATGCATCACTGCCAATAACTGTTCCGCTTTGAATAATCACATTGTCTTCAATAATGCAGTTATCCATAATGCTTACACCAGGATGAATGATGCAGTTTTTTCCTACTGATACATGATGACCGATAAAAGCATTCGGATAAATCACCGTTCCTTCACCAATGATAGCTGAATCGCTGATCATTTTTGCAGCAGGTGTAAAAGGATTAAAGTGATTTACAATTTTACAGAAGGCTTCAAACGGATCGTCTGTTATCAGCAATGCTTTTCCTTCGGGGAATGCTGTTTCTTTATTGATGATGATAAAACTTGCTTCGCTGTAAATGCACTTATCATAATATTTAGGATGATCAACAAAAACCAAATCGCCGGCAGACACTTTATGTATCTCATTAATGCCGGTGGCAAAGGCCGCATCATTACCCACTAAACGGGCATTGATCAATTCAGCAATCCATTTAATTGAAACGGGAGAAGGAAACTGCATGCAATTTTTTTACAAAGGTAAAAGGTTGAAGTGATGCTTTTATTGATGTATGATTGCAATTTGCTGTGATGAATAGAAAATTTTTAAAAAAAAATTCTTATAGCTATTTATTAATTCCTGTTTTCGTTTTACTGATGAAATGCTCCTCAACAAGTCGTTAACAAAAATCAATTTTGAATATGCATCAAATATCTGCTTCTCTCAAATGCACTGTTCACAATGGTTTCAGAAGAATAAAAAAATGATCTATTGTTTTTATTGATTGAGGTGAAAAAAAATTGTTGACCTTTTTTATTTTTTCCAGCATCGAAAAACGCTATCCTTATCCACAAGCCAAAATAAAATGTGAATAAAAAACTTTAAATAATTTTTTTTGATAGAAAAATTTATTTTTAATATTGTGTAGGGAAATTACATTCCCAGTACTTACTAACCCATTCATATAATAAAGCCCGGTCCAAAACATCGGGCTTTTTTATTTTTACAAGGTTTGCTAAACGTGTTCGTTATCACTAACTGTTCTAATCAATTCTATTCTCATTGAATTTCTATTGCATCATTTATAAACCCTTCAATGTGCTTTCGCAGTTTACATCACAGGAAGGCAAACAAACATTGAAAGATTATTTTAATGTGCCCCCTGATGTGTATCCTGTTGGTAGATTAGACTATGACAGTGAGGGTCTATTGATTCTTACCAATGATAAGAAGGTAAATAATCTTTTGCTTGATCCGAAGCATAAACATGAAAGAGAGTACTGGGTGCAGGTAGATGGAAGTATTAATTTAGAGTCAGTAAAAAAATTACAGCAGGGTGTTAGTATTGCTGTTGATGGCAAACAACATCAAACAAAAAAATGCAAAGTTGATTTTTTTGAAAACGATCCGGTAGTTCCGGAAAGAAATCCGCCCATCCGGTTTAGAAAAAATATTCCTACCAGTTGGATCAGGATGCAATTAACAGAAGGCAAGAACCGGCAAGTGAGAAAGATGACGGCAGCAGTAGGATTTCCTACATTAAGATTGATCCGTTACCGCATTGAGCAGTTAACTATTGAAGGATTGCAACCGGGAGAAATGAGGATACTAACTGAAAAGGAATTTTATTTGATGAGTAGAATCAAGTGATGCAAAATTTCAAAACCTATTTAAATAAATTCTGTTTGGCCACCTCAGTCATTTGGCTTTTGTTGTTAAGTGTTTCCTGCAGCCATACAAAACAGCAAAACGGTAAACATATTCTTGACTTCAAAAGCTTAACCATAGAAGTTCCGGTAACCTGGAAAAAAATTGAATTGAGAGGAATAGATTCTTATACCGGGGGAATTGCTGCTGAAGATAATGATACCATTTATTTCGACTTGGGTAGGTACCCGGTTAACCTGGAGGAATATGCAAAAATTCAAGAGCAGGATAAGACATATTTTATCATTGAAGATGGTGATGGCGTAATTATAAAACATGACAGTCTTGCGATGGATTCTGTACTTAAGACACAGGTTCGATGGACAACAATTGATGGCAGAAAGGCTAAAATCATTTATCCAAAAAAATCCGGTGTGGGAACGGTAGGAGTTTTCATCGATAGCTTATGGAAACTGGTTGATGATGAGATTTTTTTCACCATGTATGGAAACAATACAAGCAAACAAACTGAAAATGTTTTTCTTGAATCCATGTCAACATTAAAGTTTCTTCATCGGTAATTCGAATTTACATTCCCATCACTCAATAAAAAGTTATCAGCTTCATTATTTACCTAACATAAATAGTATCTTACAAGCCAAATTTGCTATATGCTAAAATCAATGACGGGATTCGGAAGGGCCGAACAAACAGTAAATGACAAGACTTTTTTGGTAGAAGTAAAATCACTGAATGGAAAACAATTTGAAATGCAGCTTCGCCTGCCGCCATTGTTGAGGCCTTATGAATTTGATATCCGGAATATCCTGCAGGAAAGATTGGTTCGTGGTACGGTGGATTGTTCCATTACCATTAAACAAAATGGCACGTCTAAACCAGTTAACATTAACACTGATTTGATAAGAGCATACTATCACCAGATAGATGCATTGGCAGCAGAATTAAAAATTGACACCAATTCTGTATTGAGCGCTTTGCTTCGTTTGCCTGAAGTAGTAACACCTGCCAATGATGTGTTAGCAGAAACAGATTTTGAGGATTTTAAAAAAGTACTGAACAGCGCTTTGGATGAACTAAACAAACACCGGGAAGAAGAAGGTGCTATGCTGGAGCAGGATTTATACAAGCGCATTACCAATATCAATGCACAGGAAGAAAAAATTGTACAACTGGAACCCAATCGTATCAAAAGAATCAGGGAAGAAATTGTACAATTGTTAGAAACCTATGCAGGTAAAGAAAATTATGATGGCAACCGGCTGGAACAGGAGCTGATCTATTATATTGAAAAGATAGACATTCATGAAGAGCAGGTTCGCTTAAAACAACATTGTGAATATTTCAGATCACTGCTGGCAGATAAGGATGAATCAAAAGGAAAAAAATTATCTTTTATCATCCAGGAAATTGGAAGAGAGATTAATACCACAGGCAGCAAGGCTTATGATGCGGAGATTCAAAAATGTGTGGTAATTATGAAAGATGAACTGGAAAAGGCGAAAGAGCAGGTGTTGAATGTACTATAACCCCAAACCCCTGAAGGGGCTTTAAGGCAACAGCATAAGTTGTAGTAACCTGTAAACAATACAGCGCTTCTAAAGCCGTTATCTTCATCTGTTATTCATCTTCCCTATTTTTGCAAAAACTAAATCAGTGAAACAAACAAGATCGTGGCTTTGCAGATACCGCTTACCGGTAGTTTTGATGGTTACTGTTTTTTTATTGGATGCCTGCGCCAGGTTAGATGTGTACGAAAAAAATGTTTCCATCCCTAAGTACCAATGGCAGTATAACTTTCAGCCATCTTTTGACTTTACCATTAGCGATACTACTTCCTCCTACATGATCTATATCGTGGTGCGCCACACAGATGCCTATCGGTATAATAATATCTGGATGAACGTGGGTATTAAAAACCCAGGCGACAGCGTTCGCACCCAACGCTTTGAACTTACACTGGCATCTGATACCAAAGGCTGGGAAGGTGTGGGCATGGATGATATTTGGGAAGTAAGAAAGCCCATCACCAAAGGACCAGTAAAATTTAATAAGCCCGGCGACTACAGTTTCTCTCTTTCTCAGATCATGAGAGAAAACCCATTGCCCAATATAATGAGTGCAGGTGTAAGGGTAGAAAAAGTGAAATAAGGGATATCAAAACCTACACTTCTAAACCTAACGATTGTAGTATCTTGTGCTGAACTTGCATACATCCAATGCCATTCTCACAGAAATCAAAAAAGATCCGTTTAATTTTTATCGTGTACTGGATACTGTTACTGTACATTATCGCAGCATTGGTGTGGTGGTTTATTGCACTCAATAACCAGAACAACCAGATGGCGGAGTACGAATTGAGCCAGTTGAAAAAAGATGATCCTGCCTATGATGCGACGATAAAAAATATCCTTGAATTAAAAAGAAGAAAGCATGCCCAGTATATTGGTGAAGGTGCAGTGTTTTTCCTGCTAATTGGTGCCGGTGCATTTTATATTTTCCGGGCGGTGGTAAAACAGTTCCGTCAAAACCGGCAACAGCAGCATTTTATGATGACCGTTACCCATGAATTAAAAACACCCATTGCTGTTACCAAGCTCAACCTGGAAACACTGCAAAAAAGAAAACTGGATGAAGCACAGCAGCAGCACATCATTCAAAACACCATACAGGAAGCCAACCGCCTGAATACACTTTGTAATAATTTGTTGCTATCTTCTCAAATTGATGCCGGTGGTTATGCGATGACGAAAGAAGAAATTGACCTAAGTGAACTGGCGCAGAGCTGCGTAAGAGATTTTACTATTCGCTTTCCAAAAAGAAAACTCAACAGCAATATACAGGAAGGCATTTT
>CAZDHQ010000080.1:0-10449 GCA_964505135.1 uncultured Ferruginibacter sp. | reverse complement strand
TCTAATCCTCCAATGTTGAATGTATACAAAGATTCTGACAAAGATTTTTATGTAATGGTGGCTATCCCAACAAAGGAGCGTATGGAAGGTGAAGGTAAGTTTGAATTAAAAGAAATGGTTTTGGGAAATATTTTAACTGGAGAAATAAAAGGGGGTATTTACAGTGTTACCAAAGGAGAAGAAGAATTAAAAAATTATGTAGTCGATCATGGAAGAGTATCACCTGCCATACCTTATCAGTCTTTAATCACAGATCGGCTATCAGAACCAGACACCAGTAAATGGGTTACAAAACTGTATTATCCTGTATATTAAACCTAGGGCTTTACAAAACGAATGACCCTAAGGCTATCATTATTTCTAGCAAGCAAAAAGGCTTGTTGGTTATTAATTGCTATTGGCCTGATATGTCTTACCTGTCCTTTTATTACAAGACCATTTAATTGCTGTGCATCAAAATTTCCGCTTCCTTTATTGACCAGTACCGTTCCAAAATCCGCATCATTTCTTCCCAGTTCAACATTGTTTTCATAGTAGTTCCCGCCAAGTAAAATATCAGGCAGGTTGTCATCATTTACATTTACAACAGCAGCATCCCGGTAAGTAGAGAGTTGCGCTTCAAAAGGCAATGGGCGCATGTCAAAATGCATACTGCCATCATTAATTAATACAACATTTGAAAAGTTAGTGACCACAAATTTATGTGCTGAAGAAAACCTTTCTTCCGGGAAAATTTCTTTTAAGGGTGATTTTGCAAAATCTTCAGCATATAAAAATTTATTTTTTAAAGAAGGTAATTGCTTTTGCAATTCCTGCTTAGATGCAAAAGGAATTTCCTCATTCTTTACGAAATAAGTAACCACTTGTTCATACTTGAAATTATTGTCAAAGTCATTGTAGTACATGGTTACAGGTTGTTCCTTCGAAGCCTTTAATTTGCTGTTTAACCCAAAGTTGCCTGCAATCAAATCTATATCGCCATCATTATCTGCATCAAAAGGTAAAATAAAATTCCACCAGCCTTTTTCATCACTTATACTTGTTTTTTTAAAGCCTGTTTTTTGATTAATAAATGCATCAATACCACCCCACTCATAGCAAACAAGCAAGTCAATATTTCCGTCTTTATTTATATCAATACATTTTGCATCAGTTATCATACCTGGTTCAAAAAGTTCAGGACATAGTTTTGCAGTTACATCTGTAAACTTACCCTGACCGTCATTTTGCAACAAAAAACTCCGGGTAGTATTTCCGTAATTCCACGGCTCGGCCCTTCCCGCAATAAATAAATCTTTAAACCCATCTCCATTAAAATCAAAAGCAGTTACCGCACTCTGTGTAAAATAAATGCCGGCAAATGCATCATCCTTCTTAGTTAAATTTCCTTTACCATCATTCAAGTATAACAAAGGAAGCAGGTGAGCATCTTTCTTATAATACTCGTTGCCGCCTGTAGCAATCACTAAATCGGGGTGCGTATCATTATTCACATCCACCCACGTGGCCGCTATATTTTCCCACATACTGTCTGGCAACAAACCCGGTTGATTTGTTTTAATAAATTTACCTGAAGCAGACTGCACATATACTGCATTACGAAAGGTTTTAGAAGATCCAATAAAAAAGTCTTCCAGGCCATCATGATTGATATCTGCTACTGCAAGCGCAGGACCCTCTTCTGAAACTGTATGCGGCATCAGTGGTTCCCGGTCAAATTCATTAAATCGATTTTCTATATGCCTGTAGCTTATACCCGTAAGCGCTGTAATATCCTCGGATTTATAAAGCCGGGACTGGTAGAAATTTAATAACCTGTTATAATCGAATTTTGGCAATCCGCTTGTGTAAGATACAGACAGATGCTTCCCCGGAAGTACTTCAAAAGGCTGATAAGTATTATCTGGCCAAACAATAAATGCCGAATCTACTTTTGTATTATTCAAGCCAATGAGTAATGGCGCAAGCATGCTTGACTGAAAACCATGTACGGGATTATTTTCATAGGTCCTTATTTGGTTCTGGCAAAATAAAACCAGCTTGGCACCAATAGCATCAAGGTTATTGGGTGCACCCTTCAAATGAACATCCATTACTGATGCAGCAGCTTTGTCATTATTGGTATTTTGATAAAGCATTGCATCATCATTAATATTATTCACCACAATATCCAGGTCACCATCATTATCAAAATCTGCATACACGGCACCGTTAGAAAAACCAGGCTTATTGTTTTGAATGCTATCAGTAATATCTTTAAAAGAAAGATTAGTCTTGTTAGCGAAAAATTGGTTTGGCAACTTTATTTCAGGAAACTTATTTACCAAACTCATGTCCTGCTGCTGTAGTTGATTGTTTTTTAATTTCTCCTGTAATTCATCGCTTGAAACAAAATTGATATAGTCAATATCATTCATCCTTTTTGGAATGCCATTCGATATAAACAGGTCTTTGTTTCCATCGTTATCAAAATCCATCCACAGTGCAGCCCAGCTCCAGTCTGTAGCATATATACCTGCATACTGTCCTACTTCGCTAAACATGCCATTGCGCTTGTTATACTGAAGGTTGTTCCTGGAATATTGATAACTATAACCAAATGCAATCTTCTGATCAAATATGATATAATCATCTTCGGCAAGCGAACGACGAAGCATGTAAGGGTCGTATGGAAGCATATCCATCGAAACAATTTCAGGATAGCCATCATTGGTTACATCCGCCACATCCACACCCATTGAGAACTCACTGGTATGCATTAACCGGGTATCACTTTCTTCTGAGAAACTACCATTGTGATTATTGATATACAGGTAATCGTTTTCATGAAAGTCATTTCCTACGTATAAATCAGGCCATCCATCTAAATTAATATCAGCCACTGCTACACCAAGCCCATAACCTATCTTGCTGCCGTTGATTCCTGCTTCTTTAGTAACTTCAGTAAAATGTATTTTCTTTTTACCTGCGTCAGCGATTTCAATATCATTCCTGTACAGCTTCTGTCCCGCCAATGAATCAAATGTGTTTAAAAACCGTTCCCTTGGAGCATAGTTTCCATCATGATTTACCGAATGATTTAAAAGAAACATATCAAGATCTCCATCGCCATCATAATCAAAAAAGGCCGCTTGTGTACTAAAGCCGGAGAAATCAAGTCCATATTGAACGGCTTCATCTTCATAAAACGGTATACCGTCTTTAATGCCTTTGCACACCAGTAATTGGTTTTTGCTATGCAGGGATTTGTAATGACCAACCTTACAAACGTAAATATCAAGTAATCCATCGTTATTGATATCTACTACAGATACACCTGTACTCCATCCACTGTCTTTCTGCACATGGGCTTTAAGTGTTACGTCTTCAAATTGCAGATGGCCTTTATTAAGATACAATTTATTAGTGCCCTGGTTAGCAGAAAAAAATAAATCTACCAGCCCATCATTATTAAAGTCGCCAGCACCAATACCTGCGCCATTGTAATAGTACATGTATGAAAACAAATTGAATTCAGGCGTAGGCGTTAGTTTATTATTAAAATCTAAACCGGTTTGATCCTTATCAAGAACAATAAATTTCGGATTGTCGATATGCTTATCACCCTTGCAAGAAAAGAAAAGAGAATAAACGCAGAACAATAAAGCAAAGGAAATTGCTTTTGCAAAAGGCATAGGAAGATGGCTGCGTTTATTTATATACATTGATAATTTATTTGTGTCAATTATTTCAGTTGGTACATCAGTGGCACATCATTGTTTTGCAAAAAAAGTAAGTGTGCAGCATTTTTGTATTTAAATGAAACGATATCCCTTGTTTCACCTTTGATACTTATCCCTGATGTTGTAGCAGGTATATCTGTAAAATTCCCTTTTTTATCGTTTATAAGAACATGGCCGTAACTGCCATCTACCCTGCAAAACTGTGGCAGCAAATCAAAAAAGTTTCCTGCAGCTACAATATCCGGGTAACCATCGCTATTAACATCAATCAACTTAATTGCGTTTACGGATGATAATTGAACGGATTGCGGCAAAGGCCTGATGGAAAAATGTCCATTGCCATCGTTATATGCGATAGCAGAAGCAGCGTAATTTACCTGCTTCACAGCAGCATCATTTAACTCATTACCAAAAAGATCCTGCACCGTTTTGTTAGCATAATCATGGTGCTTTAAGTTTAGTTTTTTTAATGACGGAAGTTGTTCGGTAATTTCTCTTTTAGTAAATACCGGAATATCTTTTCCATTAAGTGTTTTGGTGAATACCTTGTCTTCCATTCCGTTGCCGTCAAAATCTTTGATCCAGATTTTCACCGGTTGAGCAGCTGTTGGTTGCAGGTAAAAGTTTTCTCCCATGTTGCCAAGTACAATATCGTTATCACCATCTTTATCAATATCAACGATATCCATTGATTGCCACCAGCCGGTATATTGTTCAAGCCCGTTTTTTACCTGGACAAATTGTTTCCCGTTAAAAGAAAAAATTTGGGGACTCATCCAATCGCCTGTAACTATTACTTCATTATTTCCATCCTTATTGATATCTGCCGTTGCAATTGACGTAATCATACCAGCCGTTGCAAAATCAGGCGCAACAATTGCGGTTACATCTTTATAATTTCCTTTACCATCATTTTGCAGAATAGCAGAACGTGGTGTTACACCATAATTTTGAGGTACACTCCTGCTACCGATAATTAAATCCAGGTCCCCATCTTTGTCGTAATCCATTGCAACAGCTGCTCCGCAGTTAGTATTAAGAGTTGGCAGTGCTCCTCTTTTCAAAGTAAAGTTTCCATTGCCATCGTTGATGAACAACTGATTTTGAAAACTGCCTGAAGTGACTGAAGCAAAGTTCCCTCCCCCACCTGTAAACAAGTCCAGGTCTTTATCTCCATCACAGTCATAGAAGAAAGCTACTGTTACATCATCAAATGAAAAAATGGTAAAATCAGGAATATCTTTCTTCGTAAACCCCGTGTTGCTTTGAATATATAACTGACCAGCCTGGCCTTTTGCACCACCAATATAAATATCATCAAGACCATCCCCATTTACATCAGCTACTGCAGCTTTTGGTCCCTGCCTTGATAGCATAAACGGGATATTTCTTTCTGTATAAAAATCTACATAATCATCCTCTGTGTGCTTGTCAAAATTTGCCACCTGGGCTTCGAATAAGGTTGGTTGCAACAAGGCAGTATCATTAGCTGTTAATGATGCGCCAGCAACTTCAGAGCTGATTATGTATTCTTTATTGATGGCAGGATGAACCGAAACAGTTCTCGTTTGATCTGGCCATATTACTACCATTGAATCTACCTTAGATTTACCCAGGCCAAATGTTTGCCTATATTCTATGCTGGATTGAAATCCCCTGCTTGGAATTACTTCCCGTGTTAATACTTCCTGCCCTCTATAAATTTTTATTTTACTTCCGATTGCAAAACTGTTTGGCTCCTTAAATTTCAAGGATACACTGATATAATTATTTTGATTTTGTTCCCTGGAATTATTCTTGTACACAAAAGCTTTCTCATTAACATTATTTACAACTAAATCCAGATCTCCGTCATTATCCAAATCTGCATATACAGCCCCATTTGAAAATGATGGTTTATTCAGTCCCCAACTAGCACCTTCATCATTAAACTTTAGGTTGCCATTATTGTGAAACATTTTATTGGCAATTGGATTAGACGGCATTTTATCAGTAACAGTATTTACATCTTCTTTTTTACCACTAATCACCATTTGCTGAATGATTTCATTTGCAAAAAAATCAACAAAATCCTGGTCGGTTACATCTCGGTAAATTCCATTGCAAACATATATATCTGAAAGCCCATCGTTATCTGCATCAAAAATTAACGCACCCCAGCTCCAGTCGCTGGAAGCTACACCACTGTAAAAAGCTGTTTCTGTAAACTTCCCGGTTTTATCATTTACCTGCAAACAATTTTGCGTAAACTGGTTGTAAAATCCTTGCTTCTGCTTAAGATTATACACATCATAATTTTCAAAGGAAGTGTTTGCCTTCAGGCGATAATCATCGTCAGGCAACATATCTGTAGTAAAAATATCGGGTGTGCCATCATTGTTTATGTCCTGCATGTCGGCTCCCATAGAGGAAAGACTTATGTGCTGCATTCGGCTTTCGAGTTCGTCAGTAAAGCCACCTTTTTTGTTATTGATGTACAAATAATCCCTTTCAAAAAAGTCATTTGATACATATACATCGGGATACCCATCATCATTAATATCACCAACGGTAACACCCAGCCCAAGACTAATTAAGCTACCATGTATTCCAGCCTCCTTTGTTATCTCTTTAAATTTACCATTGTCGTTTCTGTAAAAATGATCACCACCTCCTCTCAAAAATTCGGGAACCGAAGTCCATTCTGCAGCAGGTAATTCCCGCTTGTTTGCATAGTTTAGTGTATTAACAGGAATAGGGGTATTGTTTACGATAAAACAATCGAGGTCGCCGTCAAGGTCGTAATCAAAAAAAGAAGCCTGTGTGCTGTAGCCATCATTATCAAGCCCATATTCAGCAGCTTTTTCGGTAAAGGTTAGATTATGATTATTAATAAAAAGCTGGTTCCTTCTCAGGGTTGAGTCAAACATGCTGCCCGCATTGCAAACATAAATGTCCAGCCAGCCATCATTATTGATATCCACAAACGTAACACCTGTACTCCATTGCTTTTTATCGACAAACCCAGCCTTGGAAGAAATGTCTTCAAATAAAAAATTTCCCTTGTTTAGGTAAAGTTTGTTAGCGCCCTGGTTAGCTGTGAAAAACAGATCCGGTAATCCATCATTATTAAGATCACCTGCTGCCACACCGCCACCATTATAAAAATTCCTGTATTTAAAAACATTAAAATCTTTTGACTCCTTAATGGAGTTAACAAAATCAATTCCAACCTCTTCCTGCTGCGTAAAGAGTGCCGGCCTTGCTTTCTGCTTACAGGAAAAAAACAACACAGCAATAACAAATGGAAAATACTTTAACATGTACAGGAATAAATATAAACAAAGGCCATTGTTGAATGGCCTTTGTTGCATGTAACGAAAACTAAATTTTATTAGTAACCTGGATTTTGTTTCAGGTTTGGATTTGATGAAAGTGCGATAATTGGAATTGGGAACAATACTTTCGTAGGATCGGAAGCACTAGGCCTTTCTCCAACAGGATCGTTAAATTTACCAAAACGAATCAAATCATTTCTTCTCCAAGCTTCGAGATACAATTCTCTACCTCTTTCTGCCAATAATGCGTTTAAATCAACAGAAGTAAGATCACTTACACCTCTTTTAGCTCGAATTGCATTAACCAAACTAGCCGCAGTCTGACCGCCTGTAGCTGTTCCTCCTCTCAAAATTGCCTCAGCTTTCATTAAATAAACATCTGACAAACGGAAGAAAACAAATTCATTTGGGCTACTTGATCCCCCGGCATTCATAGTAGAAGGATCAAGTGGATACTTATTGGTTCTAATACCTTTACTTTCGGTGGAAAAGAATAAGCTAACATCTTTTGTAAATACGAGTGGGTTTCCACTGCGATCTTTCAAATCAACCAAATCATTTCCGATTTTCTTTCCAACTGGGCCTCTTTGCTGGCCGATAAGAAAGCCAGCTGGTCTGCCCGTAAGTTCCGTAAATCCGGCAATATTGGATGATTTTCTTACATCACCATCCTGGAAGCTATCATAAAAATCAGCAAGTGTAGTAAAACCGTTCCATCCATCCGGCGGCATATTGTAGTGATTCCCCATACAGGTTGCCCAAAGAACATTTATACCTTGGCTATTTTGACGAACAAAGATATTCTCGGTTGATTTATTTCCATTTTCCCAGGTAAAATTGTCCCAGTAATTGTTAGCTATTGACAAATTAGAGTTTGCCATAATTGCATCACAAAGGGCAATTACCTTATTCATATCCTCTGCTGCAAAAGAGTATGGACCTCCGGGATTTGCTGCATCTTGCTTGAACACTCCTTTATTAAGATATGTTTTTGCAAGCAAAAATTGAGCAGCTTCTTTGGTTGCTTTGTTTCTGGTATCATGAGTGTATGCTGGCAACGTATTTACAACAGACTCAAGTTCGCTTATAATATAATCGGCAGCTTCAGACCTTGTAAATACATCAGGTATCACATCAATAGCGGCTGTAGCTGGTCTATGCTGTACCTGTCCCCACAGGTCGCAAGCAATGTAAGACATATAAGCTCTCAAAAATTTAGCTTCCGCAACGTCCTGTGAAGGCGCCGTAGATGACTCAGCTAAAAGGGTCGTTTGAAATAATGCCCCATTAATACCGTTCCAAGTATCGTTAATTTGATTATGCGATGCATCCCATGTATGTTGGTGCAGTTTTCGCCATGTTCCAAAATCGTCCCAGTCGGTACCCCTTGTCGGACCCATCAATTCATCAGTAGTATGCTCACACATTGCATACCAGTTACCTTGGCCTACCAATTGGTTAAGAGCACTTTCATAAACTTTAGACAATGACGAAGCTTGAGGAGCACCCCCGGAACTGGAAGGAGCTTCAGAATCAGGACTTTTAAATTTGGGTTCAAGTTTTGTACAGGAAGATACAGCAGCAATGAATAGAACAGACATTGCCAACTTTGATCTTTTTTGAAATATATTTTTCATAATAATTTTTTTATTTGTTAAAATCCAACATTAATACCTAAAGTAAATGCACGTGATTTTGGATAACCTACATAATCAAAACCTTTTGAAGGATATCCTCCAATTTGTTTATCAACATTCACCTCTGGATCCAGGCCTGAATAGCCAGTAAACAATGCTAGGTTCTGGCCTGAAACAAATGCGGATAGTGTTTTGATTGCTTTAGATTTAACGTCAAAAGTATAGTTAAGGGTTGCGTTAGCTATTCTTAAAAAATCTCCCTTTTCCAGGAACCTTGTTGAAACGCTTCCAGGGTTGATTGGGTTTTCGTTACTTTCAGCAGTTGCTCTATCTACATTATGAGCTGTGTTAAGGCTTCCCTTTAACAAAAGAGCGTTAGCGGTATTATTATAAACATAAAAACCAGTCTGGGCATTTAAGAATACACTTGCTGATAGTTTACCGTATGTAAAGTTATTAGTTAAACCTGCCATAAACTTAGGTAATGCACTACCAACCAGTTCGTCTCCACCTCTATATAATGCATATCCGTCTTTATCAAAGCCTTGGAACACAGGCATTTTCCATGTGAACAATGGATAACCGTCTTTAATTGTTTGAGCATAGGCTCCAGAAAGGCCCTGTCCACTAACAGCACCTGTATTAACTACAATATTCAAGTCTTTAACCTCGTTTTTCAGGAAAGTCATGTTATAATTAACACTCCAGGTAAACTTACGGTTTTGAATAATATTATAGTTCAAACTTGCTTCTACTCCAGTATTTAATACATATCCGGGCAGGTTTGAGAAGTAATAGGCTGTTGCACTAAATCCACCAGGAACCGGTCCAAAAAACAACAGGTCTTTTCTCTTAGTAGAGTAATATTCAACAGTACCAGATAAACGGTTATTAAATAATGCGAAGTCAATACCTGCACCAGTTGTTTGTGCCTGTTCCCATTTTAATTTAGGGTTACCCTGGTGTATAAATGAGGTAGCTACACCTGAATTGTCAAAATAAGTACGTTGCTGATTGTAGGCATCATAAGCACCGAGGCCATCTTGACTACCAAGAATACCAAAGTTTGCTCTAATACTTAAATCACTAAAGATGTTAGACAAAGAACTTGCGAACGATTCTTTTATAACTCTCCACTTAGCTGCAAAAGCAGGGAAGGTACCGTACCTGTTATCAGGTCCAAACTTTGAAGATCCGTCTATTCTTACAGTTCCTGTTAAGTAATACTTGTCATCGAAGCTATACTCAAGTCTTGCAAAATAAGATTGCAAATCATTACGGCTATAACTTGGAATATCATTGTAGTAATTGTCGTATTGATTGAATTTGTTATCTGGTAGCGCATTCCCCGGTCCTGTGAAAGGATTAACTGCATTCTGCTTGGTTAAACCCCATCCAATTTGTCCAGTATATTGAAATTCAGTTTTCTGAAATGAATATCCCAATAAACCTTTAATGTTGCTTTTACCAAAAGTGTTGTCATAGTTTAATGTATGCTCAATTAAAATTGATTTTAGATCAACGTTTTGTTTTGTACCTCTTCCATTGTTAGTAATCTGATTTTGCAGGTCTTTACCAAATATATTATTGGTTCCTCCAAAAGCACTAGTTAAACGTGGATCTGCGAAAGATAATCTTTCACTTTTTGATTTATCATAACCAAAAGTGGCTTTGTAACTTAAGCCTTTTACTAATTGAACGGTTGCACTGATATTATTTAAAAACCTGTTAACATTATCATTATCGTTAAAATAAGCTAACATCATTGCTGGA
>CAZDHQ010000079.1:0-10460 GCA_964505135.1 uncultured Ferruginibacter sp. | reverse complement strand
TAAGTACAATGATTCATAATAACAAAGTTTTACATAAAAGCTAAAAACAAGCGCATATTAAACAGTTTTTGTTAAACAGATTATGGAAACAATATTATTAACCGGCGGCACAGGCACTATAGGAAAATACCTTACAGCACATCTTTTAAAAAATGGATATAAAGTAATCATTTTAACAAGACAACTGTCAACAGGTAACAGCATCAATACCGGTGTAAGCTATGCATCCTGGAATATAAACGAAAACGCAATAGATACGGATGCCTTACAAAAAGCGGATCACATCATCCATTTGGCGGGAGCTGGTGTAGCAGACAAAAGATGGAGCAGCAAATACAAAAAAGAAATACAGGACAGCCGCACCAAAAGCAGTGCATTGCTTATCGATGCAATGATGAAAACGCCCAATAAAATAAAAACATTGATAAGCGCTTCTGCTATTGGGTGGTATGGTCCAGACGATGCCCGCAGCCTGCAAGGTGGCTTTACGGAAGATACATTGCCGAACAATGATTTTCTTGGTGAAACCTGCAGGCTTTGGGAAGAAAGCGTAGACGCTGCAGCCAGCCTGGGAAAAAGAGTAGTAAAATTGAGAACAGGCATTGTTTTAAGCGAACACGGCGGTGCACTGGAAGAATTCAAAAAACCGTTGAAATTTGGAACTGCTGCAATACTTGGCGATGGCAAGCAAATAGTAAGCTGGATACATGCAGATGACCTTTGCCGCATGTATATTAAAGCAATACAAAATCCAACTTTATCCGGTTCCTACAATGCAGTAGCTCCGGAACCTGTTTCTAATAAAACACTCACTTTGCAGCTTGCAAAAACAATGCGGAAGAATGCTTTTATACCTATTCACGTGCCTGCTTTTGTTTTAAAAGTTATGCTGGGCGAAAGCAGTATCGAAGTACTAAAAAGCTGCACGGTAAGCTGTAAAAAAATCAAAGAGGCCGGGTTCACATTTTTATATCCATCTATTGAAGCTGCATTGAATGAGCTCTGTAAGAAATAAGAAGGGCTGCTTCAAAATCAAATGTCTTGAAACAGCCCTAAAAAATTCCAACCGAAGCCTTACCCTTTTTTCTTTGGTGCCACTTTTGATTTTGGCAAAGCAGTTTTACCACCTCCTGTAAACGCCGTTGGTGTTGCTTTAGATGGATCACCCTGGTAAGCCCATACCATATTGCCAATGTATTTGCTGAAGGCAGCATTCAATTCACTCAGTGTTACTTTTTTCATATCGTCACTTAGCGTGAGCGCTCTTTTCCAATTGTTATGCAGCACTTCATTTGCTGCCAATGATGAAGCCTGTGCGCCATTTGTTTCCTGGCGGTAGAAAAAACCAGTGAGGTATTGTGTTTTCACGTTTCTCAATTCATCATCTGTAAAGCCTTCTTTCTTTGTTCTGTCAATTAATCCCTTTACTACGTCAATGTATTTATTAGGTTCGGTGGTGGAAACCTGGATTACAGCAGAAGAATTAGCACCGCCATCAAACCAGCTTTGCGGAGCATAAGACAAACCATTCTTTGTTCTTACTTCAATAAAATGACGCTGGGAAAACAGGCGCATGGCAAGATTGAATGCATTGTAATCTGCAGTGCCGGGTAAAGGTCCGCTTGTGATTCCCTCAATGTAATTAGTAGCCAATTCTTTTTTCTGTGAAGCAAAGCTACTTTTGACAGGTTTGATACTCTCCTTCTTTAATACAAATGGTTTTCCGGCAGGAATACTACCAAGCATTTGCTCAAGTTTTTGCTGCAATTCATTTTTTTCAAACTCACCTACGACCACTATTACCATCCTTGACTTTGTCAATATAGATTGATAAAAATTCTTTACCTCCGCAGGTGTGAGCTTTGATACTGTTTCTATTGTTCCTTCAGGACGTTTTGAATAATCTTTACCAGCAAAGGCAATTTTCTTTGCCATATTATCAATCGCATATCCAGGCTCAGATTCCTGTGCACGTAAATTGTTTACCGCATCCTGCTTTATTCTATCAAACTCTTTTTCGTTAAAGGCAGGCTTTGTAATAGCATCTGCATACAGCGGCCACACAGCATCAAAGTCGCCCCTGATACAATTCATACTAATGGTTGAAAAATCACTTCCAGCAGATCCGTATACCTGTGCGCTTACTTTATCCAGTTTATTTTTAAAAGAATTCTTGTCATCGTTTTGTGTACCGCATTCTGTTAAGGCAGTCATGGCAAGACTTTCAATGCCCTGCTTATCTGCTGTATAATTTTGTACACCACCTTTAATCACGGTTTGTATTTCCACAATTTGATTCCCGCTGGGCTGTACAATTACTTTTACCCCGTTCACATTCATTTCATACGCTTCGCCTTTTTGGGCATTGGCTGCCGCCGAAATAAACAGCAATGCAAACAGCCAGCTTTTTTTATTTGTCAATAACTTTTTCATATCGATAATTATTTTAGTTATGGTTTAAAGAATTCAGATGGCTTAATTTCTTTGTTCATGTCTGCATTGATAATGATACCTGCCACAAAGTTTTTGCCTTTGATGTATTTATCAATGTACTGCTTAATATCAGCCTTTGTTACCTTATCACAGTTGCCATTGTAATCAGTAAAATATTCATAAGAAGTGCTGCACCATGCATAGGTAAGCTGGTGAGGCAATACAGATGGTTTTTCATTTTGCCTGATGTAATTGCGTTTTAATATTTGCTTGGCTGTTTCCAGTTGCTCATCTGTAAAATAATCATCTGCATCCCACATTTTTATCTGGTTCATCATTTCTGCGTGACACTCTTTTAGCTTTTTTGGATTAGGTAACATAAATACAGATACTGGCCCCACATATTTTTGCGTTTGATAGCTAACACTTGCATAAGTAGCAAGGCCTTTATCTACCAACGCCTGCTGCCATTTTGATGAATTCATGCCAAGTATGGTAGAGAATACATCAGCAGCAATAGTAGCAGCTGAATCTTTTCTTGTATCGGGCCCCTGCCAGTACAGCATCATGTAAGGTGTTTGTGCAATAGATGATTCCTTCACAAAATATTTGGTTGACTCCAGCGGTGCAAACTCCGGTATGGGATATTTTTCATGTGGATTGAAACCACTGCTCTCCCAATCACCAAAAATTTTCTCTGCTCTTGCAAAGGCATCAGCAGGTTTTACATCACCACAAATAACAAGCAATGAATTATTAGGAAAGTAATATTTGTTTTTGATGGTCATCATCTTTTCAGGCGTAGCTGTATTGATTACATTATGATCACCGATGGGATTTTTTCTTGTAACCAAATCGCCCCATAATTTTTTCTGGCACTCATACCAAAGCTGGAAGCCAGGATCACTTTCTGCCCGCTGAAACTCTCCATCCACCACAGGCCTTTCTTTCTGCATATCTTCTGCCCGGTAAATAGGAAAGCGAATAGCCGCATTCATAAAGCGCAGGCCGGCGTCCAAACTATCTCTATCGAACGTGAAAAAATAGTTTACTCTTTCTTCTGATGTGGTTCCATTCCAGATAGCACCTAACTCCTGTGTACGTTTGATAAAAATTTCCTGGTTTGGATAATCCCTGTTTGCTTTGAAAAACATGTGTTCAAACAAATGGCTTAAGCCGCTGAACTCTGGGCCTTCTGTATAGGCTCCATTTTTTACAGCGATTTCAATGGTAGCCAATGGAACCTTGTGATTTTCTATCACTACTACTTCCAGGCCATTGCTTAATTTTTTCCAGGAATAATTTTCGGGTAGCCGGGGCTGTTGTGCTACAGCCGAAACTACTGCTGCAAGAGAGCATACAGCTAAAATTGCTTTTTTCATAACTAACTTTTTTGATTCTTTTACTACAGGATTATAAATCTGTTTTTAATATCCTGTTCCTGCTCCAGGTATAAAATATAGAAAGATAAACGAGCACTAATGTTAAGCTTACATACTTGTATTCAGTTGGCAGTTTGTTTACATTCTTTGCCATATCTGAAACCGCATTTTTTGGAAAATGAACCAAACTGTCTGAAGCATTTAATGGCAAATAGTTTCCCATATATCCAATATCAAAACCGTACTCCATTTTGTATTTCATAGATAAGCCCACCAATATTCCCCATAAAATATTTTCCACACCAAGATAGATGAAGAACAGGCCAATTGCAAAACCCGTTTTTCTCACCAGCACTGCAAACAGCAATGCAATCATGTTAAAGGACAATGCTTTCAAAAAAAAGTAACCTACATTATCAACATTGGAAATATCAAAAGAAGAACCGGATGCAAAACCAAAAATCATTGCCGTGATAAATACAAGAATACTGGATACAACCGCAGCTATAACTGCCATCACAATTTTTACATCAATAAAATTTTTCCTGCTCCAGCCATCAATAATATTTTGACGATGTGTTTTAAATGAAAATTCATTGGTAACAAGCAAAATCATTAACAGCGCAGGCAGCATCAACACAAATCCGCTTACGTAACTGGTGGTTTGCCAGGTATTGTAAAAATCATATGGTGATGATCCGGCAATAATTTTTGTGGGATCAGCCTTATCAATAAAATTCTTCTTTAGATAAAAAACAGCGTAGTTAGAACCTAGTATACCCACCACAAAAAACAAACTCAACACAATAAAAGCGCTGTAGTTCTTTAGTTTCAGCCATTCTATTTTTAATAATTCTATCATGTCAGTTATTGGTAAGTTCAAAAAATTTAGATTCGAGGCTTTTCTTTTTCAACTGCAAATGAGTAAGCACCACATTGTGGTTAAAGCAATGCTGATTAATAAGCTCCATGTTAGCTGTGCCTACTGGATAGAACAATTGTAAAACATTTTCATTTTGTTTTATACTGTTGTATCCATTGAGCTGTTGCAAAACGTTTTGCAGTTGCTGCGTATCTTTTGCACTTAGTTCTACAATATCCTCTGTCGCTAAAATTTCGTCCACTCTTCCGGTAGTAATTAGTTCTCCCTTCTTTAATATAGCTACATGCGAACAAACTTTTTCCACTTCATCCAGCAGGTGGCTTGCCATGATAATCGTTTTACCCTGTTGCGAAAGCTTTTTGATAAGCTCTCTTGTTTCAGCAATGCCCACGGGATCAAGTCCATTGGTGGGTTCATCCAGTACCAGCACATCAGGATTGCCCAGCAGGCAGGATGCAATGGCGAGTCTTTGTTTCATGCCCAATGAATAAGTACTAAAGCGGGAATGTTTTCTCTGTGCAAGATTTACTGTTTCAATCACCGCATCAATATCGGCTTCACCGTGATGTTTGATAGCAGCGGCTATTTTTAAATTTTGAACTGCAGAGAGATAGTGATAAAAATTAGGTGTTTCCAAAAAAGTACCAATCTGCCTCCGGTGATGAGGTGCTGGTTCTTCATCAAACAATTTATAACCACCGGATGTGGGCCGCAGTATATCCGTAACAATACCAAGCAAAGTGGTTTTACCACTACCATTAGGCCCCAGGATTCCAAATACACAACCTTTAGGAACAGAAAAGCTCACATCCCTGAGAGCTTGCACCCGACCGTAATTTTTACGCAGGTGTTCAACAGATAAAACTGGCATACTTTAATTTGATACGAGAAAGGTAAGTTATTTTAACCGCTGAAAATAGTAGATTTTACACAAGCGGCTGTGCAGGATCATGCGCCTCATGCCATACAGAAGAAAAACCGCCGATGACAGCGAGGCCATTTTTATCAAAATCGAGACGATGAATTTTTAATGCCGCTACATCATGTCGGGTAACTTTACGGCTGAATGGATTCATCGTTCCACCAGGATGACCAGGCAAAGCAAAGGGACTGTATTGAAATTCGGGATCCGTCCAGGTGCCTCTTGGATACATAATACCGGGTACGCCTTTGCCCCTGATATCAAGCTGTTTTGGATGATCTAAACCAAGGGTATGACCATACTCATGTGCAGCAGTAGTAGAGTTGTTCAATAAATTGTCCAGTAAAAAATAACCGGTGTTACAATTCAGTCCGTCCACAAAAGAAATATTTCCATACGCATAATTTTCAATGCGGAAATAATTGTTCCGTGGGTCAGTGTTTTCATAAACCTCCAGTGGTGTTAACGCTGGCGACCATATTCCAATTACATCAAAAATTACCTGATAGATTTTTCTACGCATTTCAATGGTAGCCTTCGGTTCGTTCCAATGATCAGCAATGTCTTTTGCAATTTGTATACTCAATACATCAGTAGCTTCATTACCGTAAAAGAAAAACACGGAATGAATGATGATGGAATCGTCTCTTATTTCTGCTTCACCCATTTGCCTGCTGAATTGCTAATTGTTTAATCCAACGCTTGCAAATGTACAGTGGTATCAATCCTATCACGCCAAAGCTGCAATCAATCAAAATATGAAACATGGGAATGGACCGAATGGGGCCTGCAATAAAAGCCAATGGGAACACTGCTACACATGCCAGCATAGCCCAATCAATGACCCAAACATTTCTCACCGGGTCTTTCAATGGGCCAATAAACATCATGGCAATAACAAGGTGGGCAAATGCCAGCCAGTCGAAGCCATAGGCCAGCATAGGATATTTATCGTTGGTATCTTTTATGGCAGCATATACATCCTGCAACCATTTTTCTGCAAATGCCGGTACTAATGAAGGATGATTAAATAACCAACGCAGTTCAGTTTCTACAGGGAATGCAGTAACGCCGCTCAATACAAGAGCAATCATAAAGAAGATAATGAGCAGGCGGATTTTGGTAAGGAGTTTCAAGTGATTAAATTTCGTCTATGTTTAAAAAAGAGTTTACTGCTATGCCAGATTCTAATACTTCCTGATGAGTGCCACCGTTTATCAATATGGCAGCGCTTTTTGACTGGTATTTTTGCCAATAACGCAAGCCTGCTAAATCAGAAGGTTGCAATTTCTTACCTGACTTTATTTCTACACCAATAATCTCGTTATTCTTTTCTAATACAAGATCCACTTCATTCCCTGCACTGTCTCTAAAAAAATACATGCCTCCCTGTATCCCATTATTGCTGCGGTTTTTCTTTATTTCCGCAATAATCCAGTTTTCAAACAATGCACCATAGTTGGTTGCTTTTGTTACAGCACCAGCGCTGGACAGCCCTAGCAGGAAACAAAGCAGGCCTGTATCGTAAAAATAAAGTTTCGGACTTTTAATGATACGCTTATTTAGATTATTATGCCAGGGTTGCAAAAGAAAAATGATATAACTGCTTTCCAAAACGCCCAGCCATGCCTGTATTGTTTTGTTATCAACACCCACGGATTTTGCTAAATCATCACGATTTAATATTTGTCCAACAGCTGCGGCACACAAAGCAATAAAGCGACTAAAGGCATTGTAATTGGTAATATTCCTTAACAGCCGCACATCCCTCTGCAGATAGGTTTGTGCATAAGCAGACATCCATTTATTGGGATTCAATTTTTCATTCCATATTTCAGGATAACCGCCAGTAAGGATGTGGGTGGCAATACTATCAGTAGCCAGTTGTGCCGATTTTAGTTCGCCGTAGCTTAACGGCAACAATTCAAGGTATCCCGCCCTGCCAGCCAGGCTTTGACTAATCTGCTGCTGCAACAAAAAATTATTAGAGCCTGTAAGAATAAACTGCCCTCTTTTAGTATTAATATCCAGGATGCCCTGCAGCTGACGGAAGATATCCGGCAATCGTTGTACTTCATCCAATATAGCGCCGTTCTTATGTTTTTTAAGGAAAGCTTCCACATTGGTCTCTGCTTCATGCTGAACGCCCGGATTTTCAAAGCTTATATAAGGCTTGCCTTTGAACAGCATTTTAGCCAGTGTAGTTTTACCACTTTGCCTTGGACCTGTAATACACAGCGCCCGGAACTGTGTAAGTGAAAATTTTGCATCATCAAGAATAAAGCGTTGAATCATTAGCGTCTATTTGCACAAAAATATACAAATTTGGAATTGGATTCCAAATTTGCAAAAATATGTAAATTTGGAACTAGATTCCAAATTTGCAAAAATATGTAAATTTGGAATTGCTATCAGCTAATACAAAAAACTAATTATTGACTTTGGCAGCAGGCGAAAAGCTCCCCGTAGGCATCGTATACCACGGATGTATTTCATAACCTAATCTCCCGGAAGCTATAGCTGGATCTGATTTCAATAACTGCTCTGTTTCTTCCTGCGTAGCACAATCAAAAATAAAAATGCCCCGCCAGTTGCCGTCATCGCCAAATGGACCGGCTACTTTTAATTTGCCTTCTGCAGCCAGGCGGCGGATATTAGCCATGTGGCCGTCCTGGATTTTTGCAGCAGTAGTGGAATCCTGTGTGCGGTTATTACCTTTTACCAGCATTACAAACCAGAATTGTTTGATTTTGGGAGCAGGTTGTTTTTCAACAGACTGGGAAAAAGCCTGTGACTGAAGAGTGAGAAAAAGCAATGCAAAAAGAATCTGTTTCATGGTTATTTATTTGTTCAACGCTTAGATTATTTAAATGTACAACAAATTAAAAGCTGATGTAATAAGGATACTATATTTGCAGGGATAGACCACGGATAACGCCGATTTTACCGATAAAAACCGATCTGCGGCAAACAGTTCAATCTGCTACATCTGTGTTCTATCAAAAAGCTCAATAGAGATATCCAGTACAAGAGTGCGACGCCAATGAAGTTCAACAGTGATTCTGCGGCCGGTCACAAAAAAATAAAACTATATGGCAGCAAGAACAGACAATTTTCAAAGCCCGGATTATTTTAATGTAGACGAGTTACTAACGGAGGAGCATAAACTAATTCGTGAAACGGTGAGGGCTTATGTGAAAAAAGAAATTTCACCTATCATTGAAGAGTATGCCCAAAAAGCGGAGTTTCCACAGCAGATTGTAAAGCAATTGGGAGAGCTCGGTTGCTTTGGCCCTACCGTGCCTGAACAATACGGCGGTGGCGGTCTTGATTACATTAGCTATGGCCTGATGATGCAGGAACTGGAACGTGGCGATAGCGGTGTAAGAAGTACAGCATCAGTGCAAGGTTCGCTGGTAATGTTCCCTATTTATCAATACGGCAGCGAAGAACAACGCAATAAATATTTACCTAAACTGGCCAGTGGTGAATGGCTGGGTTGCTTTGGATTAACAGAGCCTAATCATGGAAGTGATCCAAGCAGCATGCTTACTAATATTAAAGATGCAGGCGACCATGTGATATTGAATGGCGCTAAGATGTGGATCAGCAATGCACCTTTTGCACAAGTGGCTGTGGTGTGGGCAAAAGATGAAGCCGGTGAAATAAAAGGGTTGATTGTGGAGAGAGGCATGGAAGGTTTTAGTACACCAACCACACATGGCAAGTGGAGCCTTCGTGCAAGCGCTACCGGCGAGCTGGTGTTTGATAATGTAAAAGTGCCGAAAGAAAATATTTTTCCTAATATCAAAGGATTGAAAGGCCCGTTGGGTTGTTTAACAAAAGCCAGGTATGGTATTGCATGGGGAGCTGTGGGTGCAGCGATGGATTGTTATCATATTGCGTTGGAATATTCTAAAGAGCGGGTGCAGTTTGGAAAGCCGATTGCAAGTTTTCAATTACAGCAAAAGAAACTGGCAGAGATGGTAACAGAAATTACCAAAGCACAATTGCTGAACTGGAGATTAGGTGTACTGATGAATGAAGGAAAAGTAACACCGCAGCAGGTGAGCATGGCCAAACGCAACGCCTGCGAAATTGCGACCAACATAGCAAGAGACGCAAGGCAAATGCTGGGTGGCATGGGCATTACAGGCGAGTATCCTATCATGCGCCACATGATGAACCTGGAAAGTGTAATTACCTACGAGGGTACACATGATATTCATTTACTGATAACAGGCATGGATGTGACGGGGATTAATGCGTTTAAGTAGAGACGACGCCCCCTCCGCCCCCTAAAGGGGGAACTGAAGGCAACAGTGTTTAAATTCAATGTTCTCGAATGCTGATGTAGGATTTTGTTGATGGATGATTTTTGGGGCCAGCTTTTGAATAAGAATTAAATATCGTTGTGTCACTCACTTGTACTTGCAAATCTTTATGCAGCGATTTTAATTTGAAAGTTTATTAAATATTCATTACAACACGAAGAAGTAAAGAGCTATTGCGGCGGCTTCGCCGCCGCAATTCATTTGTGTTAATCTGTGTAATTCGTGACAAAAATTAAATTATGATTCACAGAGTAAGCGTTATAGGTGCTGGCACAATGGGCAATGGGATAGCTCATGTATTTGCACAATCAGGATTTAGCGTAACCTTGATTGACGTAAACACACAGCAATTAGAGAAAGCGCTGGCTACCATCAGCAAAAACTTTGACAGACAAATTACTAAAGGCAATATCACAGAAGATATAAAAACAAAAGCACTTGCTAATATCTCTACCGCAACAGAAATATCAGCAGGTATTAAAAGTGCCGATTTGGTAGTAGAAGCT
>CAZDHQ010000078.1:9613-10465 GCA_964505135.1 uncultured Ferruginibacter sp. | reverse complement strand
CACCGGATTAAATTCTAATGCAAGAGTTGTGACACTAAATAACTCCGGTTTTTCTCCGTATTCCGCCACACAGGTAACACAAGCCTTAAATAACTGGTGTACCGGTTTTGGTATTACGGCTGCTCATCTAACTTTTTGGCAACAAACTTTTGGTTTAAACGTGCTTGCGTTTTGTGCACTTGGATGGCGCCCTTCGATTCCTGCGACAAGAATTCCTGTTACCAGGCTACAGGCAATTGGTACTGCAAACTTTGATGATGTAATAAAAAAAATTGCATCCATATTTTTAATAACAGCGGCAAATACCCCTAACACCACTGCGATTAATTCAATTACTCCATTATTACCCAATTGTTCTACCTGGTCAACACAGCTTAATGCAACAATAGAGAATACCGCTACGCAACCACAATTAACGACCCACTTCAACAACTTTAAAACTATATACGAAGCCGTGGATGACCGGTTCACCGGTACGAGTTCGCCATCTGCAGCACAAAGAATTATTCCGGCTTCGGCCCCAGCTTCACTTACACCAGACATAATTCGTGGATTTCAAACGCAGTTAAAAAACTTTATCGATACGCATGCAAGATCAAGATTAAGACCTTTCAAGCGATTCATCGATGCTGCATTTGCAAATGCGCAAGACGGACCATCAAAAATGAGGTACTTTTTAGGTCTTGGACTTCCATTCCTTTTATATAATGCTGCAGCAACCAATGCAAACGTAAATACACTTATAGCTTACCAGGATGGAACCGGCATAACGGACAGAAGGCAAAATGAAGCAATAAAATATTGGATAAGGGCCCAATGGCGTGGCCTTATACCCGCTGGTTTAGGAGACAA
>CAZDHQ010000078.1:6884-9603 GCA_964505135.1 uncultured Ferruginibacter sp. | reverse complement strand
TGATGGTTCAAGACAAACCCCATGGTTAGTCGAAAATCATCAACCCGGTGCTAATCTTAGTTTGCCTCCATTTACAGTAAGCCCAACGGATGAATTTCATGATAAGATAGTGACAGTAACCCCATAAAATTTTTTAAAATGCCCCAGGATGTATTACAATCAGTATTGACCGAAGCTGGAATCGCCATTTCACCTTTACGGTCTGTGGATTCAGGAGACAAGGCAGTTGCTTTTTTTAAAAAGCTTGGCTACGATTTACCTGTGGGTGCCTTTGGGGCTTCACTCTCCAATTTAGCTACGCAGGCAGGTAACCTGGTAACCTCAGCCCGTGACCTGGTGAACGCTTCCGGCGATTCGGAAGTGATTGCTGCACTAGCTGCCATCGCAACAGAATTAGGCACCACTATAGATGCCATTGTACAATTACACAACCAGATAAAAGCCGCTGGAGGCGCAGGCATACCAGGCATTGAAGATTTACCGAGAAGACTAACTGATTTTTTAATACTGGATTATTTTGAAAGACAGAAACCGCAGGTACATGATGTATTGTTTTTGTTTGGTTTAATAGAATTTGATCCACAAGCTCCTGCTGGTACACCCATGCGGCTAATTAACTGGAACAGGTTAGGACTGGTATTCACTAATCCCCGCCAGCTATTTAATGATGTATACCAATGGGAGTCCGATTTTGATGCAGCAAAATTCTTAACAAGGTTAGAGCGACTGATGAAGGCTGCTTCATTGCCGGGAGGTTTATATCCACAGGCAGAAACCACCAGGACAATGCTGAGCAATGCCGCAGGCCAGCAGGAATTGCGCTTCCCGTTTTTTCAGAAAGGTTTTACTGCAGCCACCTATGCACAGTTTGGAATTACGTTTGCACCGGCCGATGCACAGGGTGGAAAGAAAAAAGGAATTGCCCTATTACCTTACCTGATGGGTGCCGCCGAATTCCAGTTTGGCGTTTGTGATAGAGGTGAGCTTGTTTTTCAATCAACTGCTGACATTAAAGGCGTGGGATTGGTAATAAGACCACCGTTCAATGCGGAAGGAATTTTAAATCTTACTGCCAGCTATAATGCTTCTATTGCCATCAGGGAAAAACAGGATCAAACAGAAGAAATCATTTTAGTAGGCTCAAGAAACGGAACCCGGCTGGCTTTAAAAGGACTGGGTGTAAAATGGTTCATTGGTAATTCAGGCGGTAAGCTTGATCTTGGCATGGAAGGCGAAATACAGGTAATCAGGCTGGTAATTAGTGGTGGTGATGGTGATGGCTTTTTACAAAAAATGCTTTCTGGTGTAAACGTGCAGGTAGATTCGAACTTCGCATTTCGCTTTAGCTTATTAAATGGTTTTAGCATAAGTGGCGGCGCAAAATTCACCATTGATTTACCGGTGCATCTGGAGCTTGGGCCTGTTGCTATCAATGGATTGAAAATTACCGTTGGGCCGGCTGCTGATGAATTTAATTTGGATGCAGGTGCTAACTTAAAACTTTCACTTGGCCCCATTGTAGGCGTGGTAGAAAATATTGGCCTGCGTACAGAGCTACAGTTCAAGCAGGGCAATATGGGCCCCACCAATCTTGCATTTGCCTTTAAACCACCCACAGGCATTGGCCTCAGCATTGATGCAGGCGTAGTGAAAGGTGGTGGCTATATTTTATTTGATGATGAGAATAAACAATACGCAGGTGCATTAGAATTATCAATAGCAGACACATTGCAGGTAGCAGCCATTTGTGTAATCACCACAAGAATGCCGGATGGCAGTAACGGCTTTTCGTTGCTCATTATCATCAGCGCTACGTTTAGCCCGGGCATTTCATTAAGCATGGGCTTCTTCCTGAGTGGACTCGGTGGCATGCTGGGCATCAACCGTACCATTAATGTTGATGCGCTAAGAGATGGTGTAAGAAACAATGCTATTGACCATATCATGTTCCCCGAAGATGTGGTGAACAATATCACTACCATCATTCAGCAAATCACCACCATCTTTCCTCCCAAGCAAGACCAGTTTATCATTGGCCTGATGGCGAGAATTACATGGGGTGTTCCGGCTTTGATCACCATTGATTTTGGTTTGATGATAGAATTTGCAAGCCCGGTGAGGTTTGCCATTCTTGGTGTTTTAAAAATTGCACTGCCTACTGAAGATGCTGCCATACTGCAACTGCAGGTAAATTTTGTCGGCATCATTGATTTTGAGAAAGGCATGCTTTCTTTTGATGCAAGTCTTTATAATTCCCGTATCCTCACTTTTACCCTGGAAGGTGATATGGCACTTCGATTAGGATGGGGCGAAACAAAAGGTTTCTTAATGTCTGTAGGCGGCTTCCATCCTTCCTTTAAACCACCTACTGAATTAAAAGTTCCCAACTTAAAGAGACTTACGCTTACCATACTGGCAGATAACCCAAGATTAATACTCACCTGTTATTTTGCGGTTACTTCCAATACGGTTCAGTTTGGAGCCAAGATAGATTTCCGCTTTAGCGTATCAGAATTTAAAGTAGTTGGCTATCTCTATTTTGATGTGCTATTCCAGTTCTCACCGTTTAAATTTATCGCAGGTATTGGTGCAGGGCTTGAGGTAAAAATCGGCAGCACTACATTGTTCTCCATCACACTTGATTTTGAACTGCAGGGACCAACTCCATGGCATGCGAAAGGCACCGCATCATTCAGCATTTTATTCTTCACCATTAAAG
>CAZDHQ010000078.1:0-6874 GCA_964505135.1 uncultured Ferruginibacter sp. | reverse complement strand
GTACACTTTGATGCAGAATGGGGCGATAAAAACAGCGTAGAATTACCTGCTATTGCGGTATTGCCAAAAGCAATGGAAGCATTGCAACTGGATAATAACTGGACAACTGAATTGCCGCTTAACAGAACTACACTGGTTACTACCAAGGAAGTAAAAGCTGAACCAGGCAAAATTGTATTGCAGCCATTTGGTTCCTTTAAAGTAAGCCAAACCATTCTGCCAGTGGCCCAGGTGCTGGAAAAATTTGGAGAAAATCAACCGGCGGATATCAAGCAGGTAGACATTACACAGGTAAAAATTGGAAGTAAGATTGTTTCCAAAGAATATCCCGTAGAGGCATTTGCGCCAGCCATGTTCAAAAAGCTGGATGATAAACAGAAGCTGAGTGCACCTTCGTATGAAAACATGAAGAGTGGCATTAAGGTAACTGAGACCAATGAAATCAGTGTGATCTCTAAAGCCAACAGGAAGGTTGAGTATGAAGTGCATGTGTCGGATTTTGATCCAACACCAGAAACACCTGTATTCACTTTTGATAAAAATTTATTCAGGATGATGACCAGGGGAGGAGCCATTGGTAATTCATCGCTTTCAAGAGAATATGCTGCAAAAAAATCCATTCAAAAAGACAAAGCAGTAAGTATGAATGATGAGGCCTTTGTGGTAATGGACAAATCTAGTATGGCAGCCATGGCGCATGGTGATTTTTCTTCAGGCAGTTATTCAGAAGCTTCCGATGCATTGAAAAATTTAATTGCCAATGATCCATCATTGAAAGGAAAAATAAAAGTGGTGCCGGCCTATCATATGGAAATGGCCTGATGATTACTAAAATTAAAAATTGTTTTATGGCTGAAGATATTGCTCACTATTCTTTTTTACCCTGGCTAAGACAGGGGCTCAACTCTCAAATTATTGAAACAGATAATTTGGCTAGCGGTGCTGGCACAGCGCTTGAACGTGCACAACTTAGTGTAGAGCTAACAGTGCATGCAGATGCAGTGGAAGGTGATGGAGGAAATGATCAAACCATTAATAAAGTGATCAATGTGCTGGGCCCCGGGGATATTCTCAACATCAGTGAGCGTGTAATCGTAAGAGTTAATCCACCCAAAAATGTTGGCAACTATGAAGACAACAATCTTGCCTATATAGAATTTTACGAAGAAGATTTTTTGTGGCGTTATACCCTGGCATCACCCAATGCAACTAATCCTAAGCGATTGCGTCCATGGCTTGCTTTAATTGTTTTGAAGAACGATGAGTTTACCGAAAAACAATTTGCAGATTCGCTTCCCTTTATTTCGGTTGCCAATGATAAATTCAACGATGTGTTTGGCAATCCTGAAGATACATGGGCCTGGGCGCATGTTCATTTTAATGAATTACTGATAGAGCCCGATGCATCAGCGCTGCAGGCAAGAGTAACCAATGAATTGAACGAAGATGCAGACAGTGCATTAAGCCGGCTACTTTGTCCCAGGAAATTATTAAAGAATACTTCATACACTGCTTGCTTAATTCCTGCATTTGAAACCGGAAGAAGAACAGGATTGGGACTAGACACTACCGGCGTTCCGGCACAGGAAAGCTCCTGGATTAAAAACGGAACACAGCAAAATAAACCAAGAGGATTTGATTTCCCGGTTTATTATCAATGGACATTCCACACTGGCATTGACGGTGATTTTGAAAGTCTTGTTGCCAAGCTCAAGCCAATAGTGATGGAACCTGAATCAGGCATGATGCCCATGGATGTGCAGGAAGTTGGCTATGGCATGGATCAAAAAATGGAAAGCCCTACCATGGGTATGGAAGCCGCATTAAGACCACCGTCTTTTGAAAAAATCAGGAAAGATTTTCCGAAGACTACCGGTGAAACAGAAGTGTTTGAACAGTTGAGAGACTTTTTAAACCTCTCTCCTTCCATTAACAGACCACAGGCTGCTGCGGCCGATAAAGAAAATCCTTTTTACGAAGTATCGTTTACGGATGATCCTATGATAGTGCCACCGGTATATGGTGCCTGGCATGGCATGGCAGAAGATTTAGAAACAGGCGTAAACTTTCCCTGGTTATTAGAGTTAAATCTTGATTTTAGAAACAGGGCTGCTGCAGGTCTTGGTACCAAAGTGATACAGAAGCGCCAGGAAATATTAATGAACAGGGCATGGCAGCAGGTAGGAAAAATTAACGATGCCAATAAAAAAATCAATGAAGCGCTGTTGAGTAAATTGGTGAACAATACTTTTTTTAAAAAGCATTTGATTGGCACTAAAACAGACAAGTTTGTACGCACCACCGGCGCTATGCAACACTTGCTATGGAATGAATCAAAGGATGCTACGGTTAACAATCAAATTGAGCAAAGTGTAATTCCACTGGCAACACAATCGGCGGCTTTTCAAAAACTCACCAGGACAACCAACCGCACTAAAACTTTTTCGCTCAATAAAAATATCATCAGCAATTTTAATAAAGCGAATAACGATGCAACGGCCGTTACCGCAGCTAAATTAAAAACAGCTCCATCTGCTGCACTAAGTCTTACTGCAGCCACACAATTGGTAGATGGAGCTATCGGTTTTTATGCAGCCAATGCAATGAATGTAGCAAAGGATTTATTTTTTGATCTGTTAAATAATACGGCTGTTAACAGTAATAATATTTCAGACGTAAAAAATGATTTGCAAACAGCACTTGCTGCAAAAGCAGGAGTAAGTGCTGAGGTTGCCACTACTGTTACTAATTTAATTAATGATGTAGAAACTTACAGCAATGCAGCCGATGCAGTGAAAGTAACAGTAAAGGATAGCGCTTACAAAACAGTGTTTGATAGTTTTAGCGGGGGCAGAACTTATGCCAATGCTACTGTGATGAATTCCGCTTTAGCGATGTCTGCGGATGCAGTGATTGCCGCTGCTACTTCATCAGATGATGTTACGCATTATAAGAATAGCTTGTCAGCATTTGGTACCAGGCTTTCTGAAATGTCCGGCATTGTAGCTAAAGCAACGATTGGTAGTTTAGCTGATGTAAAAAAGAATATTGCCACCCAGTTAAACCCTGAGTTTACTATGAAGTTTAGGGTAGGCAATATGGTGAAGATATGGGACGGCAATAATTATAAACCGGCAAAAGAACTGAAGCCGGTGATGGCCTATCCCGAGTTTACCGAACCTACTTATGAATACCTGGAAGAAATATCGCAAAATTTTATTTTGCCCAATGTAGATAAGCTACCGAAGGACACGATTACGCTGCTAGAAACAAACAACCGTTTTATCGAAGCATTTTTGGCAGGATTGAATCATGAAATGGCAAGGGAATTATTGTGGCGTGAGTATCCAACCGATCAGCGTGGCTCTTACTTCAGGCAGTTTTGGAATACGCAGGATAACCTTTTTGAGCAGGATGCAGAAAAGAAAAAAGATATTGAAGTGATGGATAAATGGACAGACAAATTGGGTTTCCATCGTCCGGCTGGTGATAAAGATATTTTGGTATTGGTGGTGAGAGGTGATTTATTTAAAAAATACCCTGATACCATGGTGTATGCACAGGCTGCAAGCTATGATCCGGCAGATGCAACCAAACCAAGAAAACTGCCCAACACTATTACTACGGCCAACACCAAGTTCCCTTTATTCAAAGCAACATTAAAACCAGACATTACCTTATTTGGATTTGATCTTACAGCAGAGATTGCAAACGGCGACAGGATAACCCAGCCGGGAGAAAGTACCGCAGGTAAAAATCCGGGCTGGTTTTTTGTATTCAAAGAAAGGCCAGGCCAGATACAGTTTGGACTGGATGATTATACAACAGAAACCGGCGACACAACGCAAATGCCCACCGGTAAACCGGAAACATGGAATGACTTAACATGGGAACACATGGTAACTCAAAAAGCTGATCTTGAAAATTATCAATTGAATTTTTCAAAAGCAATTTCTATTACCAAAGCGGCAGATGCTGAAGTAAAAGATAAATATTTAAATGAAGTGCCAACCTGGGCAAGCAATGCAGCAGAAGTGGCTTCTATACTTTACCAGGATCCTGTATTGTTTGCACGCCACGCAGGAGAAATGTTGAATGAAGATTTACTGAATCTATAAACTGTTTATTATGCCTTCCACTTTACAAGCGCTGTTAGAAGACAAACGCATTGAGGAAATCAAAATGATGACTGCCACAAAAGATGACGGCATTCCTTTCTTATTGCTCCCGGTACGAATTGAAACAAGGTTTATGGAACTCGATGAACCTTCACAAACTACTCCTACAGACAATATTGACAGCATATTGGATCAACTACTGATAGTGCAGGTTGACATTTTGGATATCGAAACTGCACAACAGGCTGCTGGCACTATTAATAAATCGTTGATCAACTTACAACAGGTTAGTAAATCAATCAACGAGATTACGAATCTAACGGCTAAGAACAAACGCATTTTAAAAGAGATGACTGTTAACCTGCAGGACAATGTAAATTTCACTGCAGCAAAATTTCCATCAACAAACTTCAACGGCTTAAAAAATGCAGTGCTGCAATTGGTACAGCTCATTGATGCATTGGTAGTGGATCCCAAAGGATTGCTTAACCCGGCCCGTGATTTAATTGATCAGCTAAGAAAAATAAACAGCGGTGTGATTATTTTGAGTGAAAGAAATAAAACACCGTATCAGAATCTCAAAAATAAAAAAGACCTGTACGAATTCATTACTGGGAAACTGGATGACGTAAAAGCTTTCTATGAAAAACAGGATGAAGCAATAGCTACTATTCATTTCATTACTAAAAACCAGTTCAGTACCATTGTTGGTTTGCATAACAATACAAAGGCAGCAATACAGGCCGTAGTACAAAATGTTTCCGCCATTCATGATGATGCTGCATGGAGCTCTTTCGTTGCAGAAAAAGTAACACCCATTATTCCCACCCTTGCGGTAGCGATGAAAAAATTTGATGACACGTCAATTCCTGCATTGAAAGCACTGCCTGAGCCACCTCAATATGATTACAATGACCTATTGCTGCAAAGTATCAAGGCACTCGTAAATATCAAGCGATTTGCTTCAGGAACTGAAAACATACCTTACGAGGCTGTTTCAAAATTTAAAAACAAGGTAAAAGGGAGCTTTTCTTACATCGATAAATCTGTAGCGAGCATCAATTTCAATCGTTCTACCCAGGTATCCAGGTTAAAAAAAGTATATGAACAATTGAGCCCTGCATTGTTAAAAGCAAAAGACCAATTAGCTGCCTACAACGCAAAAAATACCAGCCAGCAGCATGGTATTGCTGTTATTTCAAAATTCATAAGTGATGATGCTACGTCTATCATTGACAAGGCAGCAGCAGTGCTGGAACCACAGGTAAAAAAAGTACATGAGCTCTGGGTAAGAATCTATCCCGACGACATTTTTGTTCACACACACGAAGAGGCGATCACGGCAAATGAATTTGAATCAAGCCAAAGATTTTGGAGTGCCTGGTGGATAGCCAGCAATGATATTGATTTGGAGAAAGCTGCATGGAAAAGATTGTGCAGTGCTCACGGAACTAAACGGGCTTCATGGATTGCATCCACCATTGATCCACGTAAATCAAATCTTCCACGCAATGCCACACAGCTTAATCAAAAGCCTTATCAGTTTTTTAATCCCCTGCAGGAAACGGCTAAGTCAATTGCACAGTCGCTGCAGCAACTAAAGCCATCAACTGCACCCCTCCCCTTTTGGACAAATGCTAATCTTGCTGTTATTAAAAATACAAAAGACAAGATCAACAATTTAAGTAGTGGATTAGAAGGAACGACGACAGTGCCTGATGGGATGATGCAAAAGATGCAGGTACAACTGGTGAGAGCACAGGGCGATATACAGGCAATTATTTCCAAGGCAGCAGCCCTTTCTGAAAATGAGCAGGCACAGTTTGCTGAAAAACTAAATGCTTTTACAGAAGTAGTTGATGCATTCAATTCACTCACACAAAAAATCAATAACATTAATGCCGTACCGGTAGAGCAGTTGATTGCTGCATTAGAAACGCCTGCATTTGATTATAATGAACCATTGCTAAAAGACAGCGCCTGGACGGTGGCGCCACATACCTATGCATTACCTGAACGCTTTGCTGTGGTCACACTTAAAGATGGCAGGTTCCAGCATGTGGCAGTAAGCAATAAAATTACAGACAAACTCCAATTAGGTACTGATCCTGCGTTCTTCTCCAATAAAGACGAAAATGGTGATCCTATTTATAAGATTGATGAAAACGGCGACCTGGTAATTGAAGATGGCTTAAAATGGATGACGGAATATAGAAGGGCTGTGGAAATGGGCATGGGTGTTACGCTTCCACTCACAGAAAAACAATACAATGATGGCTTTGATAAGTTATTGGTGCTTGGTGTAAAAAGTGATGATGTGCTTAATAGCAAAGCCTTGCTTGAAAAACTATTGCTCAATCATGTGTATGCACCTGATGGTATGAATATACTTAAAGTGGGCACAGCTACTAACAACACCGAAACTGCTACATCAGGCTATAGTGCTAAAGATAATGACGAAGAAGAACGGTTCAATATTGAAATTGCACAGCAACTGTTTAACCCTTTAGCAACAGATACGCTAAGGCAAACAGACGGGAAAAGATTAGCAGATGGATTAGGTGTAGATGCTGCTGTTTTTCAAAAAGTAAATAACCGTTTGTATACACAGGTGAGCAACGCATTTGCTATGAACAGGGCGCTGTGGCATGCTACTATTGGACACAGCATGGAAGAAATGTGGGATCATGTTTTTAACTATGACAACATCCATCGAACTGAAAACTTTTTTGTAAATAACTGCCCGGCAAGAGGCA
>CAZDHQ010000077.1:0-10513 GCA_964505135.1 uncultured Ferruginibacter sp. | reverse complement strand
ACCGGATCTGTCCATACCGAAGTGAAGAAGCCAATGGTATGATACTTCATCCCGGTTTGCAAACAGAGATCAATATTATCATACGTATAATTTGCCGATGGATAAATGTGCCCCCAACCTGAAACGGCCGGTTGAATAAAGAAAGAACGTTTGTCTGCAAGAATCGGCCAAACATAACGATTGATCGCTGCAGTGTCTGGCGAGTATTCCCAAATAACCGGGATCGTTTCTTTGGGGAACTTCGACATGAAATCTGGATAATATTTATTCATGTCCGTCCATGCCATGATGGTTTTGCCATGCTTTACTAATTCATCATTCACAAATTTTAACTGGCGGATGTATAATTCTTCCGGATCGATTTTTTGATCAGGGCGCAATGATATTTGTCTCGTTTCCCATGTTTCATCAAATCCCACATGTATAAACGGACTACTAAACAATTCAGTGTATTGATTGATCCAGTCCTTCAATATCACATTTACTTTTTCATTCCTTGGATCCACTTCATGTCCATATTTACCAATGGCCAGGTCTGCATATTTTTCATTCCTTATCAACTCATGCAAGTGACCATACAGCGCAACGAATGGAATCACATCAATATGCCGCTCTTTGCCGTAGGCGATAATTTCTTTGATATCCGCTTTTGTATAGTTAGCTCCGTAGTTTAATGTGGGGTAACCATCCATGCTGATGCTGATCTCATTGTAGAAATAATATTGATTGGTTTTCCATCTTGCCAAAAAATCAATTTGCTTTTTGATTTCATCCACGGTCAACAAACCACCATGAGCAAAATCCATCATCATTCCACGAAAAGCAAGTACAGGTTTATCTTTAACTGTTACAGCAGGCAATGATGCTTTGCCATTGTTTACATTGATCAATTGACGAATGGTTTGTACGGCATAATACAAACCCGTGCTGGTATTGGCATCAATATTTATTTCTTTTGATGAAATGGTTAAACTGTAAGCTTCTCTTTCGCCGGGATTAGAAGAGTCAGCCACTACGGGTAATTCAAAGCCAGTCTTTTTTATTTTGTAATGAAAGTTAGCGGCGGCTTCGCTTGCAGCAGGTTTTAAATTGATGCCTGTTCTCTCTTTAATGGCTGCTTTCAATTCATTCAATGCAAACACTATATCCTTTGTTGCATTTTTTGGTATATACAAGGATAAATTTTGCAAAGGCAGTGAGCCAGCATCGTATTTCATTTCTGTTGGCTGTGGCAGCAATACTTTTCTATCCTGCGCAAACAATTGCCAATTGACTAAAACGAATATGAAAAGTAATTGAGTTTTTTTCATTTGTTTTCCCGGTTTTGCAAAAGCAACAAGCAACTAATTTACTGAACGATATTTGAATATCCCGTATTCACATTCAAAGAGTACGTCTTAACCAAAACTAAAATTTAGGCACAGAATAAAACTTTGAAAAAAGATTTAAAAACTATGCTTTTTTAACAAGAAATACCTCAACATCTATTTCCAGTCGTCAAGAGATACTATTTTTTTAATTTTCTTTTTGTCATTGCCAGGTATCAATAACACATTCAGCGCTTCACTGCTGTTGGCAGGCAGTTTAATTTCAAAACCAACAATGATAGTTCCGGGATTTCTTTCATCGTATTCTCTTGGCGAATCTGTAGACCATGTTTTCAATTCCACATTCGCAGGCTGCTGTACACGTAGGATCAGTTGCTTACCATTTTTAGTTAACACCGCTTCGTTCTTTCCGTTAAGTGTTACAGAAGCCGGCGTTACAAAAGTCCAGCGGATGGTTGCATCTTTATCAGTAGCTGTTACTTCATCTCTTACTAATACGTATTCTTTGTTGCAAATGGCGATGCCACGCTTTGCTTTTTGGAGATTGCCTTTGTATACACTGCTCATATCAGTCGTTGCAAACATAAATACAGGCTTAGAAGAAGAACTGGTTATTACGGCACGTCCATCTACTTTCTGCGATTGATTGTTTACCGTAAGTGTATTATGGCTAAGATTATGGTAGCGAAAAATATCCCAACGCTGGCCGTCCTGCTTATTATCCCATAGATCAATATTTTTCATCTCCAGCGCTGTGTAATCCTGTGCGCCAAAATCGAGACCCCATCTTACACCATCTGCTTCCATCACAAAGGAGCCTACATCCATGTGGCCATGTGTTACCGAAGGTGAACCACCTTTGAATCCTACATAGATGGCATTTGAATCCGTCCATGATGCACGCATGAGGGCTACAGGTGTTTTGCCCTGCCCAGTCCAAAAATTTTCCGCTGGCGCTGTAATTGTGTTTGTATTTACACTGCTTCCCCATACCATCAACAGAGGTAACAATCTTTCATCAGGTTTATAATTTTTGATGTTGTCAACAAAATGCTTTTGGTTATACAGCAAACTATTGTCTTTTAATCTTGATGCAAACCAAAACATAGCAGGCTGCAGTCGGGAACCTTCAGAAGCATCCATGTAATTAAAATTTTTACCTGACGGGCCTACCATGTGTTCCAGGTAATTGCCGGTTTGCAAAAAGCCTTTTTCTTTTGTTAATCCAAAATCAGTTTTGAAAATTTTTTCAATCGTACTTAAGAACATCACATTGAAAGTAGTTCCGTATCCCCAGTAAGTATAGCCTTCCGCAAAGGCGCCGTCGGGGCCATAGTCTTTCATCGGAATATCAATGCTGGCAATAGAACGGTTGATCACCTTTAATGAAAGATCAGCATCATCTTCATAAGTGGCCAAAGCACCAAAGAGCATACCTGTGTTACACACCTGGTTCCAGTTATTGGTTACAGACAACCATTTACGATAAGATGGATAGGCAGTGTCATAAGAAGTAGCAAGTCCTTTTACACGAATAGCATTGCTGATGATTTTTCTTGATTCAGCTGATAAACTATCATAGAGCCAATCGTATCCAATGGCAACGGCAGCAGTGCCTTCTGCTACATCCAAATAATGCGAAGGATTCCAGTCGGTGAAATTGCTAAAGGCCAGCAACTCCTGTTCGGCTCTTTCAAAATATTTCTTTTCATGTGTCATGCGCCAGGCATAAGATAGATAAAATATCCTGCCAAGGCTCATCCTGGATACCTGCAATAAACGAATGCCTGTCATAATTCTTTGTGCCGGTACCGGGCTAATGGTATCACATTGTTTTAGAATTGCTTCATGAACCTGCCGCCACACAGGATCGCTGGCAATATTCTTCTTTAATTGTTCTTCTTCGCCTTTTAACAATAGAATTCTTGGATGCGGTGGTAGTGGTGTTTCTTTTGAAATAAATTTTACTGTGTCAATGTAATGCACCTGTGCGTTACTGTTAGTAAATGCAAACAACAGAAAAAGAATACTAATAACTATTTTCATAAACATCCATTTTAAAGCATCCTTGCAGAAACACAAATGGTCAATCTTTTCAATTGACCATTGTGTGTTTACCAATTAAACTTAAACTAACGATTATAATTGCTACAAGAAACTAGCCTATTGAACATCCCACCAAAGTCTTGTGGCACAGTTATCAGGGCCGCCTAACAATGTTACAGCTTTCTTAACTGCTTCACCATTGGTAAGTGTTTCCAGGTCAAGGAAAGGAATTCGTTTGATAAATGTTCCTTCAGGCAGATCTGGATTTTCTGTATGCACTACAGCATATTGACCGGGATAATCTGTTCTGCGAACTTCAGCCCATCCTTCCATTCCATCAGGAAATAATGCCAGCCATTACCTGCCTGTATTGCATTGCAGGATCAGCAGACCATTTGATTGGATAATCATTTACTGCAGGAGAATTCATGCCATCCTGAGGAGCAATTGGTTTCGCATCGCTGGCGAGGTAAGCACTAATAGCAGCGCCATCTGTAATACCCCACTGGTTCATTGACATGGTGATACCTGTTTCATACAAATCTTTTGCATTGCCTCCCATGTTCCATCCATTCAATGCGCCTTCGGCTTTCAAGAAATAAGCTTCAGCACAGTGCATGATATCAAACGGCACACCATAGTTTGTTTTCCAGTCACCATTTACCCAGGTGCACCAGCGTGTACCCAAGTTTGAATTACCTAATCTTGAATTGATATCTATTACTTTTTCTGAAGTGAATAAACCATTTCTTACACCTTCATAAGTACCGGTTGCAACTGCAGGCTGAAAATAAACCTGCATGCGTGGGTCATTATACCCTTTCAATAATGACTCCATGGTGGCACTCATCCTGATATCATCCCATCCTGCTGTTACAGCCAAACCATTGTATTCATTGTAGAACGAAGTGTTCTTTGGCATATAAGCATCATCATCTAAAGAAGTCATTACACCGCCAGCTACCGCCGCTTCAGCTTCTGTTTTAGCAAGGGATGCATTTACTTTTGAAATTCTTAAAGCCAGTCGTAACCTTAATGTGTTAGCAAATTTTATCCATTGAGCAACAGGATCTGATTTTTTTCCATATACCAAATCAAATGCGCCAAATGGTTTTTCACCTAAGTGCGACTGCAATGCTGAAGTAGCAGCAGCCAAACGTTTAAAGAAATCATAGTAAACAGAATCCTGCGGTGTATAGGCTACAGTACGCTGGCCATTACCTGCTTCTGTGTAAGGGATAGGGCCAAAATGATCTGTGATGCGGTGGAAGCACCAAACCCACCAGATATTTGCGATGGCCGCTTCTGCGGAACCTTCGCCTGCTCCTTCAATAATGGTTTTTAATTGCGGTACTGCTTGTGTGTACACGGGAGTCCATAGAGCAGGGTTCCATGCCTGCACCATCACATACCTATCTGTAGGGAATGAATGGGCAGCCTGGGAGTAAAACTGTGAGTAGATACCTGCAATGGTTCCTTCACCTACTTCAAAGTTATCTGGACTTAAAGTGGGTGCCTGAAGGGCGTAGGAAAACATGTAAGGATAATCAGCTTTTGATACAGCGCTGATACTTGTTTTGTCTGTGTTGAGCTCATCAAAATTTTTGGTACAGCTAACAAAGCCTGCAGCGCCTACCAGCAATAGCAATGCTGTTTTTATAAGAGAATATTTTTTATACTTCGTAATCATAAAATAATTTTTTAACCTTAAAATGATAATTTGAGATTTAAACCTATACTACGGGTAGATGGAAGATTGTAGTATTCAATACCCTGGTAGTTACTGTTACCAAAAGACATTTCAGGATCAAAATCCATCTTGCGTTTTCCAATGCCTGGTATATCCAGTAAAGTACTGCCCCTGTATAAGAATAGCAGGTTCCTAGCAACCAGTGATAGCTTAGCTGCTTTAAAACCAGCTGGTAATTTTTTAAATTCAAACCCTAAACTCAATTCTCTCACTCTTACATTGGTTGCATCAAAAGTGAAGAAGTCAGCCCAGCCATAATCACCTTGTGCCACTGTTTGCCAAAACATTTCAGCATTGGTAGCAGTTACATTCTTTGCACCATCTGCTGTTACCGCATCCAGTGTTAAAGAATTAGCATCCCTGAATTTTGAAGTAATCGCTGCAGTTCCTGCATAGGCTGTTTGTGAAGCACTACCGGAAGTAATCTCTCCACCAAAACGGCCATCCACCAACACACCCAAAGACCAGTTTTTATAAGTAAAGGTATTACCCATGCTCAGCGTAAAGTCAGGATTGAAGTTCCCTACTTTTTCTAAAGTGCCGCCAGAAACAGGAACACCTTTATCTGACACTACATATTTACCGTTGAGCGTTTTCCATTTATAACCATACAGGTCACCATAAGATCCGCCTTCTGAAACCACGGGAACGGCTGTACGCACATTATTGTTAGATGCAAGCACTAATCTTGTACTACCAGGATACAGTTCAATGATCTTGTTTTTGTTGGTTGCATAGTTGAATGTAACATCCCAGTTAAAATCCCTGCCTGCAATTGGCTTACCGGTCAATACTAATTCAACTCCTTTATTTTGGATATTGCCTGCATTGATGTATGCTGTAGAGAAGCCAGATCCAGATGGAGTAGATACTCTTACCAATTGGTTAATAGTATTTGTTTTATAGTAAGTAACATCTAGACCCAACCTGTTATTGAAGAAGCGCCATTCTGTACCAAACTCCAATGATTTGGTAAGCTCAGGTTTTAAGTCAGAGATCATCTTTAAACTGTTACTTGCAATGTATCCCCCAAAACCACCAGCTACAAAGCGATAGGTTTGAAACAACATATAAGGATCAGGATCATTACCTACACGTGAAAGTGATCCTCTTAATTTTGAATAACTGATCCATGATGGCATGGTAGTCATATCTGATAAAATTGCAGAAAGACCAACGGACGGATAGAAGTAAGAGTAAGGTGAAGGCAATGTGCTTGACCAGTCGTTTCTTGCAGATACATCTAAGTACAGGTAATCATTAAATGAAACTTGTGCATTACCATATACAGACTGCAAATCTCTTGAAACTGTTTTATTATCAAATCTAACTACACCACCAGTAGCAAAACTTAAATCGTATTTATTAGGCAATGTAAGTCCATCCGCAATGGTTACCCTATGCCTGAAATTTCTTTTTAAATCAGAAGCACCCAGATTATAAGAAATTTTAAGGGCACTATTGATCTTATTATTACCACTTAACAATACATCCACATTTTGCTCAGCGATATTGTCTGTACCTTCAGAATAAAAGCCACCTGGCTTACGTGCATAGTTAACTGTATTGTTAGCATATTTCTGTGTATTGAAATCATCGTAACTATCACGGCTGATACGACCCTGCAAGCTTAACCAGTTAGTGAGTTTATATTTTACAGACATTAAACCGGTGATCCTTGTTCTGAATTCATCCCTGTGTGTATTATTAATAGTCCAGTAAGGATTCATGTACACAGGATCTTTGCTTGTCCAGTAAATTGGTGTTTGAATACCGGTTGCATCTACTGTTTGATAGTTCTTAATTGTTTCAAGACTTAATGATCTTGGTATCCGGTAAATATTGGCAACCACCAACCCATCACCACCAACACCTGGTTTGTCATAAATATTTTGAGCGGTATAAGTGATTTTTGCATCAGCACTCAACCTGTCTGTAATGTTCCAGCCTAATCTTCCGTTAAAAACATTTCTCAATAAGTTATTGTATTGAACGATGCCATTTGAAATCATGTTGGTGTAAGAAAGATAACCCTGCATTTTATCTGTACCGCCACTTACACTTACGGAGTTATTAATACTTGATCCAGTGCGGAAGAAATCTTTAAAGTTGTTTGGATTAGCTGTAAGGTTTACTGTATTTCCATTCCAGTCTGTTACAGACTGGCCGGTCATTTTTGTTCCCCAGCTTGATCCTGTATTAGCCTTAAATTCGCCACCTGCTCCCTGGGAATACTCATTCTGGAAATCAGGCGTAATCATGATCTTATCAATGGTTGCACCTGAGTTGATGTTTACATTTAGTTTTCCAGATTTACCTTTTTTAGTAGTGATCAGAATAACACCGTTTGCAGCACGGCTACCATATAAAACAGAACCTGCAGCACCTTTTAATACAGAAATAGATTCAATATCATCAGGATTAATATTGGAAACACCATCGCTACCACTATGGCCACCACCGCTGCTTCCTGCATCATCCATTACCTGGCCTGTAGGTGTAGAGTTATCGATGGCCACACCATCCACTACTATCAACGCATTATTATTACCCTGGATAGAACGGTTACCACGTAATACAATACGGGTAGCACTACCGGGACCACTTGATGAGTTGGTAACTGTTAAACCGGCTACTTTACCAGATAAGGTATTAGTAAAGTTGGCATCTCTTACTTCGTTGATTTGATCACCGCCGATTTTTTGTGCAGAATAAGTAAGCGCCTTCACTGATTTTTGAATACCCAGTGCAGTTACAATTACAGCATCCATTTCTTTTTGTGAGCTCGCCAGTTCAATTGTTATGGAACCAGTGTTCGCATCCACTGAGCGTTCTACTGTTTGATAACCAACAGAAGAAAACACCAGCACAGCGCTGTTTCCTTTTACATTAATTGAAAAAGCACCATCGCCACCAGTAGCAGTAGCAGTAGTTTCTCCTTTTACTTTTACAGTTACACCTGCAATGCCATTACCGGTAGCTTTATCTACTACTTTACCACTAACGGTAAATGCCACACGAAAATGATTTTTGGAAGGCGTTTTTTCAAGAGGTAGGGGATTACTATTTACGCTCAATTGAAATAATGCAATTGAAAGAAGCAGCAGCGTTAGCTTTTTTGTTTCTGCGTAATAGCGCATTTTTAAAATGTATTTCAAATACATACAAGTAGTGTTTAGATTTTACAAAGCAGTTATTAAGATTGGTTTTATAAAAATTACGCTGTAAGCAGGCTCCTACTGGAAAAAAGAAGTACTGATATTGATTGTATATAAATCAATACAGGCACACATTATACAATTGGAAAATACTTACAAACTATTTAGGTAATACGACTTTTGTTATTTTGTTTTCTCTATCTACTAAGTTGTTTATTGTTTAAATGATTGGTAGATAAATTTCCTTTTTCAAACCCTTTAATCATCCGTTAGCCAGCTTCGTCCAAAAAATTCTCTTAAGCAATATCAATTTGATAGATTAAAATTATGTTGTTATATCAGCGAAAAAATTCAATATTCCATTCAATACTTATACTTTTTTAACAAAAGGATTTTTTTGTGTTATTTCTATTTAAACAATTAATGAGATCATGTTAAACATTTTATCCCAATGCAAAATATCGCTACAGCAGAGGACTGTAGCCATTATTAAGCAGTCAGTATCTTAATTGTGATATAAACATTCTAAAAAAATCAAGTTTATAAAAAGAAAAAGCTCCTACAGAATATAGGAGCTTTCTTATAAAAATACAATTGGATTAATACTGAAACACTTTTCCTCCCACCATCACTTCCTGTGTTTTTTCATCAAAGGTTGCTTTCATACCTGTATGAGATGCGGCAGTTACCATGATGTTTGCAATAGAATGAGAATAGCCTGCTTCCACCGGTGCATTCGGTTGCTTGCGGCTGCGGATACATTCCATCCAGTTGCGTATATGTGCAGAGGTAGAATCATCGCTGCCAGCATTGGCACTTGAATCTATCTTAGCCATTTCGCCTACCAAATCCATTTCAGGTAAAATGTTTGCCTTCATGTTCATCGCTTTTGCAAAGCCTTCTGTTAAGCCACCACGTCCGGAAATTTTGTTGGTGTTTAAATTGATTTCCCCTCCGTTTGAATAATATATTTCTGTTGGTATCTCATCACCATTGCCCATGCGGCTCATAAACACTACCTGGAAACCTTTTGACGCATCATCCTGCGGACCATAATCAAATACAGCTGTAGTAGTATCCCAGTTGCGTCTACCATCTCTCCATTGATAAATACCGCCATTGGCCGTTACACTTCTTGGATGTTTTAATCCTGTGAACCAGTGCACCGTATCTATTTGATGGCTCATCCATTGGCCTGGCTGACCAGATGAATAAGGCCAGAACAAACGATACTCTAAATATTTTCTTGGATCAAAATCTTCATAGGGCCTGTTCATTAAAAAGCGCTTCCAGTCAAGATCTTCTTCTTTACACTTTGCTACCAGTGCTGGCCTGCGCCATCTGCCGGGCTGGTTTACATTCCAGGTAAGCTCTACCATAATGATATCACCAAACTTGCCTGACTTGATAAACTGCTCCGCAGCCATATAATTTTTTCCGCTCCTGCGCTGTGAGCCAATCTGCAAAATCTTACCTGTTTCTTTCACCGCTTTCAATGCTTCCTTTGCATCCGCCATTGTTTCTGCAAATGGTTTTTCACAATACACATCACAGCCGGCTCTTACTGCCTGTGCTGCATGCAGTGCATGCTGAAAATCTGGTGTACTGATGAATACGCCATTGATATCTTTCAATTGAAACAATTCATCATTGTTACGGCAGGCAGTTATGTCATTACCCAGTTTTTGTTTCAGGTATTGCTGTCCTTCTTCTCGTCTTAACTTCCATAAGTCTGATACCGCAACAATTTCAAAGTTGAGTTCTTTGTAATGCTGCATAAAACTTGGCAGGTGAGCACTTCTAAACCTGTCTGAAAAACCAACAACACCCAGGCGTACCCGATCATTGGCGCCAATGATGCGGTTATAACTTTTTGCGCTGAACGCATTGGCAGTTAAAACGGAGCCAGCAACTGTAAAGGCTGAATTGCGAATAAAATTTCTTCTTGAATATGGCATACAAAAGAATTGAGAGTGAAAATTAAAGTTCTTTTATTTTAATGCTTCTGAAAAATACATTATCGCCGTGATCCTGTAACAAGATATGACCTTGTTCGGCTTCGCCAAAGTTTTCCCAGATATGGTACTTGCTTTTGCTTACCAATTCCCGGTACTCAGCAGAGCCACGTTCATACTCCAGCACTTTTATGCCATTTAAATAATGCTCTACATGATTATTGGGATACACAATTACTCTTCCAGTATTCCACTCACCTAGCGCATGTGTAAAGC
>CAZDHQ010000076.1:0-10536 GCA_964505135.1 uncultured Ferruginibacter sp. | reverse complement strand
GTCACAACTATTTTCTACTACTTAATTTTTTCAATCATCGGCTTAGATAAATCTGCCGCTTTCGATTTATTATAAATCATTACCAGCATAAAACAGGTAACAAGTAAAATCATTTTGAAGAGCACCGGATTGATGGGTAAACCGTTTTTCATATTAATTATATTGGCTTTGGAATTGGATAATCTGTTCTTGCAATCTTAAAATCTAACCGGGCATCTTGCCTGGTTCCTGGCACCACCACCATAACTACCACCTTCACCGCCTATTCTGATGCCGATTTTTAAGAGAAACGAAAAATATGCATCGTTATTGTTTGGATTTCCTCTTTGTACACCAGGTGCATAACGACCCACGCCGGGCGTAACAATACCAATGGTTTTATCACTTATTTTATCAGCTATTACAGCATCTACTGCTGGTAGATTTTTATAAAAATCTTTAGGATCAATATAGGTTGTGCTTACATCATCAATATAATCTGTAAAGGTTTTACGGTACAATAATTCCAGGCCTGCCGTAAAGTCTGGCGTAATATGGTATTTAAAACCGCCGCCAAATGGTATATTGATCTGCGTTAGTTTATAATTCTTCTTATTGGGATATTCTGGAAATCCCTGTCCTTCTGTATGCAATGGCTGAAGGTCGTGCCAGGTAACATTTCCATTTTGATCTGTTAAGGATCCTTTTGGGTTGAAATGAAAAACACCCAGACCGCCAAATACATAAGGCCTAAACCTTGGGTCATATTCTTCATCTCCTCTTTTAAAATATTGTAACGGAAAAAATTCTATTGCGCCATAAGCTTCCCATACGTTGCTTTTAAAATCCAGGTTTCGCTGTTTGCGCCATAGCTCATCCACACCATTGGTACTTATTATACTGTCGATACCTTCAAGGTACGTGTACTGGCCTGCGATTCTAAAGCCCAACCATTCATTTGGATAAATTGAAACAAAAACACCCTTCATTAACTTAGTAAGCGGCAGGTTTAAATCTTTAATAAATCCCTTCCCTTTACCAACCTTTCCGCCTAAATCTCCCAGAAAAAAAGTAGGACCAAAGTTAAGTCCAATTTCCACCTCAGTATTTTCTCCACCCAGCATTAAATGCTGCGCTTTTATGGGCTCTTTCAGCATTAGTAAGCATAATACGGTGAAAAAAGGCTTGTTAAGTATGGATAGTTGGATCTTCATCAGAATACAAATTTTCTGAACACTCAATACTGCAGTACGCAGGCTTAAGGTTACCCAACTAAACGGCATGCATACCCCGAATATTGTATTCAGAGGCGATTTTTAACTTCCAAACTGCATGGCAATATGCGGTATATCATCTTCCAGGTAGGTATCGCTGATTTGACGGAATCCCAGCGATTCATAGAAGCTTTTAAGGTAAAGCTGGGCGCTGATTTTTATAACAGGGTCATTAAACTGTTCAATCGTTTTGGCGATGGCCCGCTGCATTAACTGGCGGCCATATCCACCCCGGCGATACTTTGGCGAAGACACCACCCTGCCAATGCTGGGATGTTCATAAGAAACGCCGGCGGGCAAAATGCGGCAATAAGCTACCAAAGTATTTTCGTCCCAACCACATAAGTGAAACGAAGATTGGTCTTTATTGTCCAGGTCCTGGTACACACAGTTCTGCTCCACGGCAAATACCTCACTTCTAAGCTGGAGTATGGCGTATAGTTCGTGTACAGTTAATTCATTAAAGTGTTGGTAAGTCCAGTTCAGTTCCATATCAGTCATTGAGTAAAGCCAATATCTCTTCAGTTGCTATTGGCTTTTGTTCATTGTTTAATTCTATCACAATATAGTAACCATTAGCACCACCTGCTTTTTGCAAAGCATCCATTAACCGCTGCTGATCACTATACTGCCTGCTGCCATCTTCTGCACTCCATAGCTCTTTGGTACAAAGGCAACCAAGTGTAGGCGTTAGTGGATAATAAGGCTGTCCCTTATAATAAGTGGGATCCACTGTGGTACCATGTGCAATGATTTCGGTACGGCCTGCTTTGCCTGCATAGTAAGCTTCATAAAACGGCCAATAATTTTTCCAGCTTTTAGGTAACAGTTTTTTATACCAGTCTACAGACCAAACCGTATCTGCAATAGAGGAATCGTTCATAAAATGCCAAATGCTTGTTTCAGCAGGCATGGTCAATTGAATATTGGGCGTGGGCCCTATAAATGTGCTCTTACTAACCGCGGTTCCAAACATCCTAAAAATTCCCTGCGGTGTATTGCCATTGCTGATATAACCGGGTAGATTGGTAATGCTCCTGGCCAGTTGCGTTACCGTGAAAATATTCCCGTAATCATCTTTTACAAACTGGCCTGCCGTATCACGAATAATGGTGATGCCGGGATAATTTCTATTTTTTCGCTGGAAAGAAAAAACCACCACAGCAGTATCAAAAAAAGGATGCTTCAATAAATCTTTAATGGATGGCAACTGCTCTTTCAACTCAAAGCGATCAAGCCTGTTACACAATTGCTGCAGTATAGCATTACCAGGATCTTTTGTCAGCCGCAGCTTTACTTCTTTTTTATAAGCGGATGTGTTTGCGCCGGAAGCAGCAAGGTATTCTACACATATCGCATAGAGTTTTGCATCCTGCGCTGCACCGGATAACTGAATAATTTCTTTGTTGAAAACAGCAGGATAATTACTGTAGGCAATTTCTGCCAATGCTTTTTGAAAATCAACACTTCTTAAAACGATACCATCAAAGGCGGAACGAATCTTTGATTCAATCCATGGTGATGTGTAACGGGTAAGTTCAATTGCATTAAATGCATCCATCCAGTTTTCCTCTGTAGCTGGAGTAAGCGGTAATGAAAGATTTTTATTGATGGTGTTAATTAAACTTTTATACAGTCTTTCCCGGCTAGCAGCCTTGGTGTCCTTTACAAAAAGCGGCACACCACTTTGAGCAAAGCATGTATTGGCTACGATTATTAAAAAAAGAAAAAATAACAGGAAAGAATTTTTCATCAATACAGAGATTGCTGCAAAGAAAATACAATTGAGGTAAACTTCAGCGGTTGTGTTTACGGGTTATAAGTAGTAAGAAAAACCTGGATTTTATTAAAGGCATCTGTAAAGTCGGCATCCGTCCAGTCATCACCATGGCCGCGGCCTTCATACTCTACATACTGCACCGGCTTTCCTGCCGATTGTAATTGATCCCTTAATGCTTTTGACTGTGAAACATAGTTTACCAGTGGATCTGCAGTACCCTGCAAAATAATGGTAGGGCATGCATTGCTTACAAAATTGATGGGGCTTGAGCTTTGATACAAGGCAGGATTAGCCGCAGGTGTGGTACCAATAACCTGTGCAATTAGATAATCGGGAATGGAACCCGGATTATTATACAAATCAACCAAATCCGTTGGCCCAAAAAAATCAATTACCGCTTTTATTTGAAACGGCGTGCTGTTTTTATAAGCATGCAATAATGCTAAATGTCCACCGGCACTTACGCCCAGTAACACCACATTATTGCTGATCAGATATTCACTTCTTTTCTCGTTGATAAAATTCAGGGCAGTCTTTACATCTTCTTCCTGTGTAGGAAAAACATTATTTGGAAAAGCAGACAACCGATAATTTATATTGAAAAGAGCATACTCCGGCAGGCGCATTTTGATTGAATCCACAAAAGAGCCGAAATCAGCCTTATCACCCGTAGCCCATGCACCACCATGAATCAACACCAATGACTTAGTGGTGGTGACGGTTCTGTTCTTTGGTAAATAAACATCCATTTTTTGCTGTGGATCGCTGCTGTAAGCAACGTTGTTGACATTTTTTGCTTGTACTGTATTGTCAACAGGCAAATCACTGTTTTCTTTCTGGCAGGAAAGAATAAGAAAAGGAACAATAAATATAACCAGAACTAAATGTTTCTTCATGATAAACTGTAAATGGTATCTGTTACTAAAACAATAAAACAAAGCTGAAGAAACAATGGTTTTACCTCAACATATTTTATATTTTGGTAAGCACATCTTTCCAGTACAGCCATTTCAAGCGCCAGACATAATGCCTTGCTTTTAAAGAATCGGGGTACTTGCTCTTTTTAAAAAGCGGGGAAAGTATATCATCTATAGCTGCCGTAATTACCGTTTCCGGCCATACTTCGCCAAACTCACTTACCATCATTGCAAAAATCGTTTGCTCACTAAAATTTCCATGTTGCACAGCTTCATGTGTAATTGCGGGTGCCATCAATCTTGAGGTTGTAAACATATCACCCTTTATCAGCACTACTCCGCAATTAACCGGTTGCTGTTGATACAGATAGGAAGCAGACATTTTTTCAATTAACCCGGTATCGTAATTATGTGAATTATCAACAGATAATTTAAGTACTGTTGCTTTATCAAAATCCGCATCTGCTATCGGGTTTCCATACCACAATATATCTGGATCAGAAAACAATACAAGGGTTGATTCTGCATGTTTAAGTATAGCCGCCATTTTTTTTCCCCATATCTGCTTGCTGGCCCAGGTATATAAATCCTGGTGACCTTTATCTCTGTAATAAGAGGCGCAATTCTTCCAATCATCAAATACAAAAGCGATTTTAAAAGAAGAAAAATATTTTTTGCCTACTTCTGAAGGCCATGAGCCATCTGAAACTATAACTACCTGTTTAGGTAAGGTTACACTGTTTTTTAAGAAAGAATAGATAGAGGCTTTCACCATTGGAAAAGAAGCTTCGTTGCAGATATACAACAACGAAAAATTTTTCACTGGCTTGTTCTCATATGCCTGATGGTTAATAGAAACGAAGCTGGCTGCTTTTTCCAATAATCTTACAAAATAGTTAAAACGGAAAGATCTGCTTCCATAACTTCTAACCTTGCTTATCAGTTCCGCATGAGGATTAGTTACCATCTTTTAATACAATTGTTGCAGGCAAACTTAGCCATAGACACTGATCTGGCAAAATTTGACCAAAGTATACTGGCATCATTTAATAGCCATATTTATCCTTCCAAAGTTTGCGCAGATGATTTCTCAATTCTTCTTCTCTTGCATTTTTTCCCGGTTCAAAAAACACTGTTCCTTTTAATTCATCCGGCAAATACTCCTGCGGAGAAAAGTTGTTTTCATAATTATGTGAGTACTCGTAATTTTTTCCGTAGTTCATGTTCTTCATCATCCTGGTGGGGGCATTGCGTATGTGCAAAGGCACAGGCAAATCACCCTGCGCTCTTACAGTATTCATAGCAGCACCAATTGCAATGGTAGCTGAGTTACTTTTTACGCTGGATGCTAAATAAATAGTACACTGTGATAAGATCAACTGCGATTCAGGATAACCAATTTTATTCACTGCATCAAAAGTGGCATTCGCCAACAGCAAAGCATTGGGATTAGCATTGCCAATATCTTCGCTTGCCAATATCAATAGTCTTCTTGCGATGAACTTTACATCTTCACCTCCTTCAATCATTCTTGCCAGCCAATACACAGCAGCGTTGGGATCACTGCCCCGTATAGATTTGATAAAAGCAGAAATGATATCATAATGCTGCTCGCCTTTTTTATCGTAGAGTGCAATTCTTTTCTGAGCAATTTCCATCACTTTATCATCTGTGATGGCTCCCTCTCCCATTGCATCCGCCACCAGCTCCAACAGGTTTAATAACTTTCTTGCGTCACCACCAGAGATATTAATCAATGCAGAGGTCTCTTTTAATTGGATCTTTTTTGTTTTTAAAACTTCATCGGTCTTTAATGCATGATGGAGCAGCTGGATCAAATCTTTTTCATCCAATGCCTTCAACACATACACCTGGCAACGGCTGAGCAAGGCGCTATTTACTTCAAATGATGGATTTTCTGTGGTGGCTCCAATTAATGTGATGATTCCTTTTTCAACTGCTCCCAATAATGCATCCTGCTGGCTTTTATTAAAGCGATGAATTTCATCAATGAACAACACAGCACCGGTTTGTTTCTTAGCTGTATCAATTACTTCTCTTACTTCTTTTACACCACTGCTGATGGCACTGAGTTGATAGAACGGGACATTGAGTGATTGTGCAATGATATTGGCGATGGTAGTTTTACCTACACCTGGCGGCCCCCATAAAATCATCGAAGGAATTTTTCCATGCTCAATGGCGGTGCGTAAAATACTTCCCTTGCCGGTAAGATGCTGCTGACCTACTAACTCATTGAGTGTGGTGGGGCGAAGGCGTTCGGCGAGTGGAGGAAGATTCATGAGGCAAAGATAGAGCAATACTTTAGTTACGAATCTGTACCCGAAACGAGATAATGTCCAAGTTTATCCACCTGCTCAAGAGAACGAGCTAACAAATCTTTTCTTATTTTCCTGTAGAGCATGAACTGCATAATCACAATGCATAGTCCATTTAGTACCCACACCATAAAAAAAACCAAAAGAAAAATATTGGATGCTGCTTTGGCATTTGTGGATACTTCAATTGAAGTAGAATTAATATCCAATAAAAGTTTAACAATAGGAGTCAACATGAGCAAACATGTTATCAAAAATAAAATACCAAATATCCAAAAAGCTACTTTTTTGATAGTAGACATAAAGTGATTTGCTTTCAAATATGAAAGCAAATAGATATTATTTACTCCGTTGATAAATGTAATTAGAGGAACAGAAAATAAAATTACTAATAGTAGTATAGCATCGTCAGAAGAATATTCCAAGTCCCTGTTCTTGTAAAAACCATATCCAATTACAGCACTTATTGAAATAATTTCAACCAGGTTTAAAATCCGGAATATTGACCATTTCCTAAACATTCTATTTCGGATCAATCGTATTTGAATTACTTAGATCTTAATTTACAAGTCTACTAAATTAGCATAAGATCTTTAATCTGTTTAAATACTTTATCAGCATTTATTAGTCTGAGCCCCATCACCATTAAGTTGCTGGGATGATTGCATAAGAGAGGGTCGTTTTAACCAACTGCTTAATTTCGATCGCTCTTTCTTTAATCTTGTTGCTAAGAAGAATTTTAGTACAGTATCAACTGCATCCTTTCTGGCTTTAAACCCTTCAAACGTTAAAATTTTAGATTCCCGCTATTAAAGGGAGTAAGGTTCTGTACCAAAATAAGGCCTGACTAAAGCCAGGCCTTTCAAAGCATAAATTAAAATATTAATAGTTAATGAGTTATTTCAAATCCAACTTTATCTGCAACTCATCAAACTGTTTTGCATCAATAGTCGCAGGCGCATCCAGCATCACATCCCTTCCACTATTATTTTTAGGGAAGGCGATAAAATCACGAATACTTTCGCTGCCACCTAAAATAGCACAGAGCCTGTCGAAACCAAATGCCAGTCCACCATGCGGTGGTGCACCATATTCAAAAGCGCCCAACAAGAATCCAAACTTATGTTGCTGTTCTTCCTTATCCATACCCAGTGCTTCAAACATTTTTTCCTGCAGTTCTCTCTGGAAAATACGGATAGAACCACCACCAATTTCATTTCCGTTCAACACCATATCATAAGCATTGGCTTTAATATTGGCGTAAGGATGTTTCAAATATTCCGCTGCATTTTCAATTACCGGGTTATTGTTGATCATAATCTCAATCTGATCCGGCTTAGGCGATGTAAAAGGATGATGCCTTGCTACCCACCTGTTTTCTTCCTCTGCATATTCAAACAATGGAAAATCCAGTACCCACAACAATTTATACTCATCAGGCTTTCTCATGCCCAGTTTATCTGCCATGTACATTCGCAGGTCACTGGTAGCTTTTCTTGTTCTTTCTTCTGCGCCGGCCAATATCAAAACCAAGTCGCCTGCTTTTGCATTGGCTGCATCTGCAATCGCTTTTAATCTTTCAGGAGAATAAAATTTATCTACACTGCTCTTGTACGTTCCATCAGCATTGCACTTAATAAACACCAAACCCTTCATGCCAATCTGTGGTCGTTTAACCCACTCCGTTAGTTCATCTGTTTGCTTACGGGTGTATTCAGCACAGCCGGGCACTGCAATGGCCAATACTGTTTCCGCATCATCAAACACACCGAACCCTGCTCCATCAATCAAGGATGATTGTGATTGTTTTGTTGGAAACGTATGCTGTGGAAATTTCAAATTCGCTATCTTAATTTCAAAACGAATATCCGGTTTGTCATTGCCATAATTCCACATCGCTTCTTCCCAGGTCATGCGCTCTACCTTATCTGTGTAGTCAATATTCTTAACATCTTTAAAGATTCTTTTTACCAACCCTTCAAACATGTTTAAAATATCTTCCTGCTCCACAAAACTCATTTCACAGTCTATCTGCGTAAACTCCGGCTGGCGATCTGCTCTCAAATCCTCATCTCTAAAACATTTTACAATTTGATAGTAACGGTCGTAGCCACTCACCATCAGCAATTGCTTAAATGTTTGCGGACTCTGCGGCAATGCATAAAACTGTCCAGGATTCATTCTTGACGGCACCACAAAATCCCTTGCACCTTCCGGTGTGCTCTTAATCAAAAACGGCGTTTCAATATCCATGAAATTATTTTCATGCAAATAATTCCGGGTGCTGCGGTTTACAGCATAGCGCAATTCAATATTTTTCTTCACTGCATTGCGGCGCAGATCCAAAAAACGATACTTCATTCGCAGGTCGTCGCCCCCATCGGTTTCATCCTGTATGGTAAAAGGCGGCGTAACAGCTTTGTTCAAAATAGAAAACTCATTCACCAAAATTTCAATCTCACCCGTAGGGATATTCGCATTTTTATTGCTGCGTTCATTCACGGTTCCTTTCACCTGCAACACAAACTCACGACCCAGCGGATTGGCATCAAGTTGCTCATTCAGCTTTTCAGAAAACAGCAATTGCGTAATGCCATAGCGGTCACGCAGGTCCACAAAAGTGATGCTTCCAAATTTTCTAACGGTTTGCACCCAGCCACTCAGGGTTACTTCTTTTTTTGCGTCTGCCAGTCTTAACTCGCCGCAGGTGTGAGAACGATACATATTAATGGATAATTGATAATTGTTTAATTGATAATCCCGATAGCTATCGGGAGATAATTTGGTTACCAGCAGTGGGCCTTGATGGAACATCGTTGTGTCACTCACTTCAGGTTTTACACTGCTATTGGGCCTTTTTGAGGCGGGTGCAAATATAGCAAGAGAATTGCAAGGCTGCATCTTAAAAAAATAACGGTATTGGGCGTTTTGTTTCAAAATTCAGATATATTTGAGCATCCCTTATAAATGCCACATTTACCAGGACTACATATCGTTGCAGAACTACATGTTACAGAAACGCAGCTGCTTAGCCATTACCAGCCTACAAAGGATTGTATTGATGCGCTGGTAAAAAACCATGGGCTTACCAATCTCGGCGATGTTTATCATAACTTTTCCCCGGGAGGTTTTACGGCGGTAATTTGCCTGAGTGAATCTCATATCTCCCTGCATAGCTGGCCTGAATATAACCGCCTGCATATGGATGTTTACCTAAGCAATTTCCTGAGGGACAACAGCGGTATTACAAAGGCCATTTTTAATGAGCTGGTGCATTTTTATAATGCCACTATTATTAATCAACAGGAATTAAAAAGATAGGGCATGCTCCAGTTTTCAAATAATGATATACAGTGCCCGGTATGCAGCAACAGCATTGGATTTTCTTCATTCAGAACAAATACAAAAGTTTGCCCCACCTGTAATTCTGTTATTGAAAGAAATGAAGCAGGAGTTGCTACCACTCTTTCCATCAGTTCTGTAAAGCAGCAGGTAAATAATATTATTACTATTGGCACCCGTGGTAAATATAATAGTAAGGCGTTTGAAATAATTGGCTGTCTTCGCTGTGATATGGGAAGGTTTTATCATAACCGCTGGACCATACGCTTTGATGATGGCAATATTGCACTGTTAACGGAGTCACTTGGGTTTTACGCTATTCAGCAAAAAACAAACATTGAAAATGCAGCCAAACTCCAGTTGGTGAGCGCATTGGACACCGGTACAGACAGCATTGAAATAAACAGGGGCAGCAAAATGTATGTGTTTGAAAAATACAAGTGTGAAAAAAGCTGGATAGAAGGCGAGGTATTCCTACCAAAAGCAAGTACTTACTTTAAAGGATATGAACTGGCTGACAATTATGATAATCGGCTTGAGATAATTGATTATGGTAGTAACCTGTTTGAAGTTTTTACGATTGATTACATTTTGCTAAATGAACTAGCCTTAACCAATACAGCTAAAACAAAAGTAGAAGCTGTTACACTTAAGTGTGGAAGATGCAGTAAGCCTGTAACAATAAAACTACCGCAGTACAATAAACATGTAGTGTGTGAATCCTGTTTCGCCTGGAACGAAAGAGAGGGAAACAATACTTTAAAAGAGCGCAAGAAATTTGATGACCTTAGATCAGACCTACCGCTGAAAAGCAAAGGCATTATAAACGGCATATATTACGAGATCATCGGCATCACTAAAAAGTATGAATCTGGTTCCATAGACACTCACTGGATGGAGTACAC
>CAZDHQ010000075.1:0-10567 GCA_964505135.1 uncultured Ferruginibacter sp. | reverse complement strand
CAGGCGGGTACCTTAAGTGGTAATCCCATTGCGATGATTGCAGGTTATACTTTGCTTACGGAATTGAAAAACAATCCATCCATCTATAAAGAACTGGATGATAAAACAGAATACCTGCACAGGGGATTGAATGAAGTATTGACTGCATGGGGTGAACCTTTTAGAATCAATCGCTTTGGTTCCATGATCAGTGTTCACTTCAGCGATTACCCGGTGATTGATTTTGCAAGTGCTGCTGCAGCCAACAATGAGTTGTTTAAAAAGTATTTTCATGCCATGCTGAAGAGAGGTATTTATTTGCCGCCATCTGCTTTTGAAAGCTGGTTCTTAAATAATGCATTGGCCAAAGAAGATTTGGATAAAACGATTGCAGCAACAAAAGATAGTCTTGCTGAGTTATAGAACCAGAATTTATTTCATCCGATTATTAATCAGCGATCCCAAACGCTAGTTGCGAATGAAAATAAGTGTTTTAGATGGTGCTTCAATATGAAGCCGTTCCTGCTCATCAAATGAATAGGATTTTACAGATAACATAACATTGGAGCAATAGTTTCCCCACGGAGGATCCATCGCTAACGTCCATGATCCACCCTCAAGAATTTTAAATTGTTTTTGCGCAGTAGTAGCAAAGTTCAAGACGAACGCGTTATTAATAGTACCACCCATAATCTTTCCCGTGTCAATGTTTAAACTATCTAAGGTTATTTTCATTGTCACGTCTCCCTCGGGAGGATAAGGTTCATTACCCATAAAAACATTTGGATGCAGGTAAGAGTCAGCTTTTGTTTCAGTAACTCCTAATGTGGTGTCGATATATAAAAGCATTTTCCAGGAGCCCTGCAGCGAGGGATCATTAAGGGCTGTATTTTTCTTTTCCTTAGAACAGGAGACAAAGATTACGATAAAACATAACTGTAGTAGAATGTTCGTCTTTTTCATAGCATGTTTGTTTGAAAGGGCTTGTTTTGCTCTAAGGTAGATAAAACTTATTCAATTTGTTCCAATAAAAAAGCCACCTTATCGGGTGGCTTTTTCAATAGTATCTATAAAAATTATTCAGCTACTACTTCAAATTCAACTTCGGTTTCGTGTCCGTTACCAAAGTCAATCTTTGCTTTGTAAGTGCCTAATTCTTTTACATCGTCAATGATGTGAATACGGCGGCGGTCAATTTCGTAGCCTTTTTGTTCACGGATAGCACGTGCTATCTGAACAGAAGTAACACTACCAAAGATTTTTCCGCTTGTACCAACCTTAGCGCCCAATTTAAGTGCACCTTCTTTCAGCTTTTCAATTACGCTGTTGATTTCAGCCAATAATTTAGCTTCTTTCTTAGCCTGTTGTTTTTGCCTTTCTTCCAGTTGTTTCAGTGTAGAAGGGTTTGCTTCCACAGCCAATTTTTTTGGAATAAGAAAGTTACGTCCGTAACCATTTTTTACGGTTACCAGTTCATTGGCACCGCCCAGGTTGTTTACATCCTGAATTAAAATTACCTGCATTGTTTTTGCATTTTTACCCAATCACATTTAAGGACTTTCTCCCGCCCTCAGCGGGATTAGGGTGGTGAAAAATATTATTTTAAAAGATCTGTCACGTAAGGCAGAATCGCCATCTGACGTGCTTTCTTTACTGCTTCAGCTACTTTACGCTGGTACTTTAGTGAGTTACCAGTAAGACGGCGTGGCAATAATTTACCCTGCTCATTCAAAAACTTTTTCAAAAAGTCAGCATCCTTATAATCAATATAACGGATACCCATTTTCTTAAAGCGGCAGTATTTCTTCGGACGCTTATCAGCTTTAATCGCTGTAAGGTATTTGATCTCATTTGCTTTTGCCATGATTATGCCTCCGCTTTTTCAGTTTTAGAATGTACGCCACCTCTTTTTTTAGCATTGTACTCAACGGCGTATTTGTCAAGTGCAGTGTACATGTGACGCATCACTGATTCGTCACGTAAAAGTTGGGTTTTCAACTTTTCATTGAAGCTGGATGGCGCTGTATATTCCATTACCCAGTAAAGACCAGTAGTCTTTTTAGCAATGGGATACGCCAGTGATTTTAATCCCCATGGGTTGCTGTGCAATACTTCTCCGCCATTGTCTTTAACGATAGCAGCGTATTTGCTCTGAGCGGCTTTAAACTCCTCTTCAGAGAGCACAGGGGTAAAAATCACCATCAATTCGTAATTGTTCATTTCCCTGATTTAGTTATTAAAAATGTTGTTAATCCCCGAAGCATTTTACAACGGGGCAGCAAAGGTAAGGGTTTGAGGCTAAAAAGCAAGGTAGATTGGAAAGTTTTTTGCCCGGGTCGGGGGCGCTTTAAGCGACCTGAACCATAATTATTGGGGGCTGTCAGCAAAAATACGCTAATCGGCTGTGGTTGCGGCTTTCGCTGCTACTCCGGCACAGGGCCGACGCACAAAGCTTCACCGGGGTATCCGCTCTATCCGCCAGCCCGTCAGCCTTAATACACTCCCAATCCAATAGTTTTCACAATCTTCCATTTCCTCTCCGAAAAGTTGATAAGCTTTATTTGCCGATATCCGCATGTGCCTCCACCAACCCAATTCATGATAAAAAAACCTCTTTCTCCTGACGAATCAAATTTTATTCTTGAGAGCTCAAAATATCCCAACAATATTTCTTTGCCCCATTTGCCGTATCTGTGACTCTTGCTTTTTAATTCATAGTCTTTTTGAGTAATAAATTGTATGTTGCCCTGCTTTAATTTAGATACAGCTAAATGTATTTTTGAAAGATTATCAGCTTGCTTGATAAGTTGATAATAAGGTGATTTTCTTTCCAGCTTATTTAAAACATATTTCTTTTCATCCTTCGTAAGTTTTATGTCCAATAGTTCTTCAGTTGTTATCATGTAAACATTCAGTGAGTCGTAATCAGCTTTATTGAAACACATACCGCAATAAACACGATACTCTTTGGGTATCTTACTTTGCTCACAGCATTCTATTTCTTCTGTTTCATGCAAAGAATCAATATCGCAACACTTGTAGTACGGTGGATAAACAATTTTAAAGCAGGTATTTAATGTATACATTGAATCAAGCAAAGAATTATATATTGATACCTCATCATTAGGGCTTTTTTGAGCATTTGTACATAGAAATAAAAGGCTCAGGCAAATGATTCCCAATAACTGCTTCATTGTTTTTGATGGTTAAAAGTGATATTTCTCAATTGTTACTCGACTTTTAATCTCACTCCCTCACTATGGCTCGTAAATTCCGGCGCATACATACATTGTATGGTGGTAATGCCATTACTAAAATCTCCTTCATGCGTAACAAAAAGCGGGTATTCAAAAACGTAAGTACCCTTGTTCAGCCAGCTAAAGAAAAAGTTTGTGCTGGCATCCTTCGTGCTTTCGTAATAACCTAAACCACCCTGGTATTTGTAGCCGCTTAATACATTCACTGGCTCCATGCAGGCCGCCCTCATGTCTTTCATGTGTACATATTCCATGTCCCTGTCAACCTTCAATTCAATTCTCACTTTTATTTTATCACCCACTTTAATGGTAGCACCATCTTCCAAAGCTTCCAGCACCGGTCCTTTATCTGTATTTCTTTCTACAAATAATTTCTTCACCAGTTTTAATGGTGTGGCGGATGGAGTGATTTTGTCGAGGTCTTCAAAGTATTGCCAGTAAACGGAGCCCCAGGAAGCCCCCTCTGATCCCGCTGTTTGCGGGACTTTTGGACTCTGCGAAATAGTAACAGTTATCTGTCCCATCTCAGGTTTTACATCTTTGCCATCAATTCTTTGTTTGAAATAACCCGTGCCAGCTTCTGCATTGTTGCTGCTCACAGTTTTGTCACCAAGTTGAATAGTAACTTCTTTTTCTTCTGCCAACCAATTAGAACCTCCCAGCAATAAAGCATAACATGCTTCTGCAGTCGCTTTTGTTGTTCCCCAGTTTTGTGTTTGCTTTTGTTTCAGCAACCACGTTTTTAAATCATCAATCACCGGTTGCTTTTGATCGATCTCTGTAAATGCTTCAATCATCATGGCCTGGCTTTCAATGGGGGCCTGGTACCAAAACCATCCACGGTTGTTCCATTCTTTCCAGTACATACCCATCTCTTCATTGGTAATGGAATTTTCTTTTAATGATTTGATGATGGCTTTTGCTGCAGTATTGTCTTTATTGTGTTGCAATATCAATGCAATCATTGCCTGCATGTATTTGCCATTGCTCAGCCAATATTTTTTTGCCTGGCCTACATAATACTGATAAGCTGTTTTTGATTGCTGAGGTACTGCATATTCACTAAAGAAACTTCTCATGTACAGATACTGTACTGCTGTTCCGCTAAGATTATTGCCGGATAATTTCACCTTGTGCTTTACCAGCCAGTCATAATCGTCTTTTATCTTTTTATCCAGGTAGGGAATAGCCGCAGCAAGCATCTTTGTTATATCGCTATTCTTACCTGCTTGCAATACACCTAATTTTTTCAAGTGACCAATGCTGGAAATAATGTATTGCGTAATGTACCTGTCATCAGGGCCGCCTTTGAACCAAACAAAGCCACCATTGGAACTTTGCATTTCTTTCAGTTTGGCAATGGCTTTTTCACTTTCATTGCTCATGCGAACCATGTCAAACAACAAGGCAATATTCTTCTTTTGCTCGCTTTCATTTTTGGCGTCCATCACCCAGGGCGTTTCTTCTAGCAGGGCAGATTTTAATTCTTCATTTTTTTGAAGATTGCTCATCAATGCAGATGTATCGGTAGTCTTCCATTTTTCAAATACTGCTTTTATTTTTGGTGTGCTGTTAGAAACAAAACTTGCCAATGCATTGGCGTAGTAACGATTGAAAGTTTGTTCTGCACATTCATACGGGTATTCCATCAAGTAAGGCAAAGCCTGCACTGCATACCAAATAGGATTGCTGCTGTATTCAATCGTCAAAGAATGATTTGAAATACTTTCACTTTTGCCACTGTTCAACAATTTTTCGAACTTGAAATCTTTCTTATTGGTATTCCTCACATTCAATGGAAGGCTTTCTGTTACCAGTGTCCGGTTGGTTAAAACCGGCAAGGCCATTTCTTCACCATCGGAGAAGTTCTTTGCCTTTGCTACAACCCTATAAGTAAGTGCGCTATTAAAGCTGATGGGCACCTGCAAAGGAAATTTAACTGCCATGCTTTGTCCAGCAGCAACCGTAAAATATTGATTCGGGAACACATTATTAAACCAGCCATCAACCTGCTTGTTGGTTGCAGCATCTAACAATTCAAGTGTAGCCGTTCCTGTTAGTTCACTATCACTCAGGTTTATAATTTTAGCAGAGAACTCCATTTGATCGCCTTCTCTCAAAAACCTTGGTGCATTCGGCTGCACCATCAGTTGCTTTTGTGTTACAAGCAAATTTTCTGTATAAGCGCTTGCTAATTCCTTTGTGTGAGCAAAGGTCATCAGCTTCCATTGTGTTAATGCTTCCGGCATGGTGGCGCTGAAAGAAACATTGCCTGCTGCATCAGTTTTTAATTCAGGAAAGAAGAAGGCAGTTTCATTGAAGTTTTTGCGGATTTGGATATCTGAATTTGATTTGCCTTTTGAGTTGCTGTTTGGTTCTTTATCAACCTGGTCTGGGATGCCATCTCCGTCTGTGTCCTCAAACACAGGTTTAGGCATTTTCATGTGTTTGGGTGATGATACATTGCTAGCTAGATCAAATGAGGCAGAATCAGTTAAGATGCCTGCAGGAGCAGCTCTAGCCATTTCAACATCTCCTTTCTTACTTCGTAACGTTCTTCGTGGTCCACCACCTATAAATAGATTAGTATATTTATAATCCTCCAATAACTGATCATAAGACTTATCCATTTGATCAATATCATCTCCAATAATTGTATTGTGCTCTTCAGATCCTACACTGGTAAATCCATTTTTGGTCCACTGCAACCTGTTGTACATTGATGGCCAAATATTGATTGTATTCCATTGATGCGGTTTAAACTGGTCAAGGCTTGCATCGTACATGCCCACCAGCATTTCTGCCGCCACCTTATCGCCTTTATTGCCGCTGATGGTTACACTCCATTTTTCTTCGGCACCGGGCAATAGTTTATCTCTGAAGGTTTGATAAGAAATATTCAAATCTTTATTGCTCCATGGAATAGTAAAATATTCTTCACCATCATACACACGGTTGTGTTTTACAAAAGCATAACTCATCGCCATACCTCCCCGGTTGTCTTCAGTTATGCTGATTTCATTTTTGTAAGGCTTATCTTTCTGTACGGTTACATAGTTACTGGTATAACTGCTATCAATATTGGAAATAGCATGTATCAGCCAAACATTATCAAAACCTGTCTGAATATTGTAAATGATTTTTTCACCTGGTTCGGCAATGGTTTTTGATTTATTTATTGTAACCGGGCTTTCGACTCCCGCCGTTGACGGGACAGGTTCGCTCAATCCCTTTCCTCCGCTTCCTTCGACTTCGCTCAGGACCTGGATGAATTTTTCTGCCTTCACATCCTCACCATATTTATCTTTTGTGGTGGCGATAATCTTATACCAACCCGCCTTCCATTTATAGTTGTTAAGCGGCCAGTCAATATTACTGCTATCTGTTTTTTCAAGTATCTTGTCACCCACCTGGTAGTTTTTCACCTCATCCTCATTTTTATAAACATCATAAGGGAAGTTGCCATAGTATTCGTCTTTGCTCATCACAAACTGGTCAGGCTGTTCCCAATATCTTTCCCTAAATATTTTTCCAGGACTCTTTAATTGCTCTATGCTAACGGTAACGGATGTCTTTTCCGGCAGATCATTCATATTGGTACTGTTTACCAAAATTTTCTTCATACTGTCTGCAGGTACTTTATCATCAATAGCAATATCCAGTTTCAATGCCTGGTACGCAACTGCTACAGATGTCTCACCACTTCTTGTTTCTCCATTGATGTCGGTTACATCTGCACTTACTTCATAGTAAAAAGTAGGCTGGTCTTTTTTATTGATGCTCTCATCCGGTATGGCTTTAAAGTGAATTTCAAATTCACCATTTACGCCGGTAGTAACTGTGCCGTTAGTGATTTCCATTTGCTCACCACGACCATAAGGCGGCCATATTCTGCCACGGCCTTTTCTTATAAAACCACCATACCACCAGATAGGGTACTGCACTTTTCTTACCACCCTGTATTTAACTGCTGCGCCATCCACTGCATTGCCTGCATAAGCTTTGGCAAGGCCCGTTACTTTAATGCTGTCGTTTACCCGGTAAGTGCCGGTTGGTTTTTTAATCTCAACAGAAAATTTCGGACGCTTGTATTCCTCCACACTAAAATATTGTGTGCTATTAGTAACGGTATCAACAATGCTAAACTGTCCATTCAATGAGCCCTGCGGTAATTTGAATGAACCATGATAAGATCCGAATTCATTCGTGGTCATTTTTAGTTCATCAATCTTTTGGCCATTGGCATCTCTTAACTGCAGCGCTGTGTTAAAGGATGGGATCACTTTGCTGTTGCCAACTTTGTTTTCTCTATGGATAACAATTCCTTTAAAATAAACCGTTTGACCAGGGCGGTAAATAGACCTGTCTGTAAATAAAAAGCTGGTCGTTCTTTCGTATATAGGTACCCGGTAGCTGTCATACACATCATAGTAATTGTTGTCATCCATAAACAACTCATCAGTACCGTTAGTAACCTGCAGTAAAAAGTTGCGCTGGTCTTTTGCTCTTTTTACTTTGAAGAATCCGTTTTTATCTGCCGTATATTGTTCAGCTTTTGTTTCAATATATCGGCTGTTGTTGTAATCATATTTTGATTCCCAAAGCTGAATCTTGCTATCAGCAAGTGGCTGTCCATTGTCACGGTGAAGTATGTAATAATTGTTTTCATTGTTGTGGATATAGCTGATATTGCTCACATAAGTGATTTGCTTTGCAAGTATGTTTTGCTGCAATAAAAAGTTTTGATTGATGCTGGCAAGAATAAAATACATGCCATTGTCTGCAGCATCCACTTTTATTTCGGTGGCATGTTCCTGGTAGTCTAATGGATCGGGTAAATCTACACTCCAGCTTTTAACCGGTTTAAGATTTACATATTGCTGCCATACTTTTTCATAATCTGTACGATCAAACTTCTTTAATTCCTCTCTCGTAATTTTCACAAGACGGAAGAAAACCGTTTTTACATTTTTATATTTCACTAAACTGCGGAAGGGCTGACCAGGCACATTTACCTTTTCTGTTTCAATATTGAGTGATGGCTGTTTGATTTGGCTCAATAGATTTTTGGCATTAATACCACCTTCACTCTTTGGAAATTTACTGACTGCAGCTTCACATAATTCTTTTGCTCTTTTTATTTCGTATTGGTTATCTGTTTTGGTAAATGGATCATAATCCTGTCCATTTTTAAAATAAATGCCAGCTCTTAAATACATGGCCTGTGCAGCCGCTGCATTGGAAGCATATTTTGTCTCAATGTTTTTTAATGCTGCTTCATATAATTTTTCTTTGTCGCTGTTGATGGCATATTGATGCACAAAATTCAAACGAATAAAATCAGCATCCAGCAAAGCATCCGGGTTGGCATCTTTTAAATGAAATTGCAGTATTTGCTGGAAAAGCAATAAAGCATGGTGATGCAGCGATGCAGTATCTTTCGTTTCAAAACTGGCTGATACAAATTCAGCCGCAGGTGCAAATGCTTTCGCATCATTGATTTCAAACTGGTAAGCAGGTTTGGTAAGATCGGTTTCATCTGTTACAAAATATTCCAGTGCCCGGTGAATTAAAAAATCATACAGGGTAGGGCGAAGTTGCCGGGTATTTTCTCCTTTATTAATGATAGCATCAAATTGATCCAGCTTTGTTTTTTGCAATACATTGGTGTTGCTCAAAGATGATTTGTACAAGGCGGCAATGCTGGCATGCAGTTTATCTAAACTCCAGGTGCTTATATCATTACTTTTTTCGTTTGCGAGTGTAGTACGGCTGTAAAACTTCCAGCGGTTATTTTGCAGGTATTGCCAAAACATTTCTGCCTGCATGCTTTGCAGAATATTTTTTGCAGGTGATGTTGCTTTTGCAATCAGCGTATCTACAAAGAAAATATTCTTCTCATTATTTTCTTCCTCAGTTACATTCCTGTATTTAATTTGGTACATGCAGCTTTTTATCTGCTGTGCATCATTGTTTTCTTTCAATGCTAAATTGTAAATAGCCAGCACTTCTTTCAGTGCCGATTTTGGTAAACCTTTACTCTCAAAACCCTCTACTTTTTTCCATTGCGCTGCGTAGTCGTTTTGTTTTTGTGCCATAGTGGTTTGCGTTATTAAGGTGATTAAAATAATCACCGGGAAAAATCTTCTTAGGAACATTTGTTAGTTATTTAAATACAAGATACAATATGTTATGTGGCATTGCTAGCAATGGTGCGTTTCACATTATCGCTCACTTAGAGTTGTCAAACTTTCAAAAGCGTTTATCAACCGGAATAATTCAACAAACGCTTAGCCACTCTTGTGAAAATTTGAAATGCACCGCTTTTCAATAGCCGCCAAATATAACATACCTGCTATAGATGGGAGAGGAGGTTGCTTTACATAAAAGTGGATGGACATTTTATTTAACATTTTTTGGGCAGATGCGCTCTTGGGGGCTAATTGAAAGAGGTCAAGCTTTTTACCCCGCCGGGCAATGTCATTAAGTTAAGCTCCGTTTATTTTTCATAATGTCGCCCTTTCAGGGCTCATCAATTCTTTTTGTTGTTTCTTCTATAATAATAACATCCCTTCGGGATTTAAGGCCTGAAAGGCCGACATTATTATAGCCCTTTACAAAACTAAAGAGATCAAGCCCTGAAGGGGCGATATTATAAGTTCTTAGATTATTGTGATTGCATTCGAAACGCTGGGAGTTCAATCACTCCACCCTGGTAGAGATGTACCAATATTCAAGACACTAGCTCTGACCAGAGAAAATTGCTACTCATTAGCTTAATGATATTGCCCGTCGGGAATCAGCTTATGCGTATTTTTATAAACATTCCCGTTATAGTTTATCTTCGGCCACCTGGTACATTTTTATTGAACGGGTCAATAAATTATATTTGTTAAAAACTAGCTGAAATACATGAGCGACCTCTATTCTATTCCGCTGCGATACCGGAAAATGGAAAACCTCCACATTCTTTTTTGGTTATTGAAAGATATTAGCTGGTGTATGATTTGGCGCCCGCTGGGCATTGCCATGATTTTCCCCACATTTATAATTTCCATTATTATCGCCTACCGAACCAGGCAATACATGAGTGAAGTATGCCATAACCTGGCTATTAGTTTTTGGATTGCCGCTAATTCTTACTGGATGATCAGTGAGTTTTTACATTTTGATAGCAAAATTTTATTTAGTGATTTTACCTATAAACATCTTGCCCTGATTCCATTTTTACTGGGGTTAGCGATGCTGATCTATTATTACTTATGGTGGAGACCAAGGCATCCAAATGCAGTGGAAACGATGTGATGTGTATCCGGAATCAAAATTCCACG
>CAZDHQ010000074.1:882-10584 GCA_964505135.1 uncultured Ferruginibacter sp. | reverse complement strand
ACTCAAACCGATATTACGTTTTGGATTTTTTATTTCACCTGCAATGAAAGTTACATTGTTCCATGCATCGCTGCTGAAGATACTGCCTACCATTGCACTTGCAATAGCGCCCAGTGCAGCTCCCGTTAGCAACGGCTCAAAGCTAAATCCTGCACTTGTTTTGGTAAGATGCTGGATGGTCCATGCATGTTCCCAGTTAGCCTTCCACACATCCCACTTGAAAGCAATAAAGCCTGCGATGATTAAACCAAATAAAGAAAGCAGTTTGGTAGATGTAAAAATAGTTTGAATAATCTTGCCGGCCTGTATACCTTTTGTATTTACGAAAGTTAAAAAAACGATGAGTGCGATGGCTACCAATTGTGCATAGTGAACAGTTAATCCTGCGATACGAAAAGTATTTTCATCTTCCCATGCCAGGGCAGGAAAAAAGTAGCCGGCAAATTTTGCAAAGCCCACACCCACAGCAGCGATGGTGCCGGTTTGTATTACAGCAAAAAAACTCCAGCCATATAAAAAGCCAATGAGCGGATTGTAGGCTTCTTTCAGGTAAACATATTGCCCGCCTGCTTTTGGAAACATGCCGCTTAGTTCACCATAACTTAAGGCCGCAGTAAGCGTCATAAAGCCAGTGATCAACCACGCTGTTAACAACCAGCCTGCACTGCCCAGATCTTTAAGCATATCAGCACTTACAATAAAAATACCGGAGCCAATCATGGAGCCCGATACAATCATAGTGGCATCAAAGAGACTAAGCGATGGTTTAAAGGAACTGTGTTCTGTATTGGATGTTTGCTGCATAAAAAAAGCCCGTTGTTTAAGCGGACTTCAAGATAAATCATTTGTATGGAATTATTGTTTGCCTTTCTTGTTCATCATTTCATTCAAACCTTTCACCACATCTTTAGTGATATTGTTTGCTGAATCTTTGTATAACACATAATCAAGACCGGTTCCTGTTGCAAGTATGTAAGTGTATTTATGATCTTTGTTATACTCGTTTAAAAATGCTTTTAGGTCACGCTGCATGCTTTCCATTATACCTGCGCTTTTCTGCGCAAGGTTTTGTGTTTTTATTTGTCTTGTATTTTCTACCTGTTGCTGGCGCTGCATCAGCTTTGCCTGGAACTCCTCTGCTTCATTCTGCGTCATGGTATTACCCTTCTTTTTTATGAAGTCATTCTTATCATTTTCCATTTGTTTGTACGAACTGTTGTATTCACTGCTGATGCTGTTTTGCTCCGATTCAATTTCCTTCTTTTTACTTTTGATATAATCCACATTAGCATTGAGCGAATCCAAATCTACAAATGCAATTACAGGAGCACCAAGGCAACTGTCCACATGTCTTGTTGAACTCTTTTCAGCAATGTTTTCTTTTTTTGATGGAGAGGAAGAAAAGTGCAAATAAAAAAGCACTCCTACAGCTACCAGTAAAACAATATTAAGGACAGTGGATAATTGCTTCATGCAAAAAAATTTAGTGAGCAGGCAAGTTAAGCATTAACTCAAATTGCAGCGTTTTTATACAATAAGTTTAGGAAAGGGTTAACAGCCAATTTGCAGGCTCGTTTTTCAAATGGTACAACAGAATTGCTTTTTAGCTGAAATGCTGTGAGAGCAAGGATTTTAGCCTGCTGATCTCATCAGCATCTGCCAGGGTATGATCCAGTGATTCACTAATGTCATTATTATGATAATTCATTTTTGAACCAATCATTTTCCTTGCAGAAGAGTGAAATTCAGTGGCGCCTGTTTCTTTGGCCAGGCTCAAAATATTACTGCTTCTTACACCGCTCCCGGGCATGATAATGATGTCTTCGTTTGCTTCTTTCACCAATTGTGCCAGTAGTTCCATTGCATCAGGTGCTGCCGTTTTTAAACCACTGGTAAGAATTCTCTCGCAACCAATATCAATAATATCCTTTAATGCAGTGAATGGATCAACGCAGCGGTCAAAGGCCCTGTGAAAAGTTACACCCAGCGGATAAGCAATCTCCACTAACTGACTGCAGCGTTTTTTATCTACCGTACCATCTGTATTCAGCATTCCAATCACCACGCCATTGCAGCCCAATTCTTTGCATAGCTGCACATCAGTTTTCATTATTTCAAACTCTTCATCGCTGTATAAAAAATCGCCGCCCCTTGGCCTGATGATAGGGAAGAGGTCAATGTGTAAAATTTTCCTGGCAGCTTTTATAAAACCATGGGATGCTGTGGTGCCGCCTTCTCCAGGATTATCGCATAGTTCAATTCTGTCAGCACCTGCTGCCTGTGCAATAGCGCAGCTTTCAATATTAAATCCAATGATCTCTAATTTAAATCCCATCTTAGCTGGCAAAATAATATTTAGACTGGTAAATTTTTTCTTCTGTGTTTGATTTTAGCGCATAGGAAAAGCCTTTTTGAATGGCCCATGCGCCATGCTGTCCTTTCTTATTCATGGCAACAAAGCCTACCTGTATTTTTTTCGCTTTTTCAGGATCTCTTTTTACAATTCTTTCCACTGCTTTTTTACAGGCCATTTCAGGACTGTAGCCCTGGCGCATAAATTCAATTACCAAATGTGTTCCGCATATACGGATCACTTCTTCACCCACACCACTTGATGTAGCAGCTCCTACTTCGTTATCTACATATAAACCTGCACCAATGCCTGCTGAATCGCCTACACGGCCATGAATTTTAAATGCCATGCCGCTGGTGGTTACACCGCCGGATAAGTTTCCTTTGGCATCCATCGCAATCATGCCCATGGTATCATGATTAGGTGATCCGTCTTCAAAAAATGCAGGAGCAAAAGGCCCGTTCTGTTTTTTGTTTTCGATATTGATGGTAGGATGATATTCACTTTTCTTCAACCATTCTTCATAAGCTCTTTTTGAATCAGGAGAAAGTTCAGCAGATTCTTTTGTAAATCCGTTTTCCAGCGCAAACTGCTGTGCACCATCACCCACTAACAATACATGGGGTGTGGTTTCCATCACTTTTCTTGCAAGGCTAAGCGGATGCTTGATTTGTTCCACACCAGCTACAGCGCCTATATTGGCATGTTCATCCATCACACATGCATCCAGTGTTACAATGCCGTCCCTGTCAGGATAAGCACCCAATCCAACACAGCAGGAAATCTTATCTTCAATATAAATAGCGCCTGCTTCAATCGCATCCAATGCCCTGCCTTTTTTTGCAAGAATATCCCATGCTGCTGCGTTCACATTTTTGCCTTCATCCCAGGTGGAGATCATCATGGGTTTGTTGATCACTTCGGGCGTATTGGTTGACCTGAATGAAAGGAGAGGAGCAGTAAAAGCTGAAAGCTGTAAAAATTTTCTGCGATTGAAAGGTGCCATAATAATGCTTTTAATTAGGCAGCAATATTAAGGATTAAGATTGAAACAGCAGTGATATTGGAGACCAAATAGGCCGACAGTGAACGGTTATTTTTTAGACTTGAAATAGGTGATTTCTCTTTCGCTGATCAGTATGGGCACACCGTTGCGATAGTAAAATTTTCTTACCCAGTTTTGATTTTTATCCAGCTCATATTTGTAAGTGTATTGATCCATTGCATTCCCATCCTTATCCAGCACATCCTCTTCAATTATGTTTCCCAGTTTATCATACTGGAATGTTTTGAAAGATTTTAGTTGATTGTTATCGTCAAAATCTTTTACAGCTGTTTGCCTTCCTTTATCATCATAACTGTATTGTGTTTTTGTGTCAATACTGTCTGCAGATTTGTAAACGGTTTCTTCCAGTAAGTTTTTCTTGTCGTCATAGATATATTTTACCTTAAAAATAATTTCTCCGGTACTGTTAAAGGTTTGCCATTCTGTTTGATTCCCTTTTTCATCATAAATGAAAACAGCTTTTGAATCCAGTTGATCATTTGCAGTAAAATAAGAATAGCCTGTTTGATTTGATTTGTTATCGTAGGTATAAATATATCTTGATACCAATGTTCCATTAGGATGATGGATGGCCTGTTCTGCCAGCTTTCCATTGCTATTGTATTTGTATTTTAATTTTGATTTGAGTGGTCCGCCGGGATTGTAAATATTCTGTTCAGCCAATTTGCCGGATGTGTAAGTGAATACATGCCTGGATCGGAGAGCGCCGGTTCTGTTGTAAACATTTTGTTCCAGCATATATCCAGCTTCATTAAAAATATAACCGGCATTATCATTAGCCCTTTCTCCTTTTACCGGTTTGCCAAAGTTTTCCGCTGCTGTATAGCTTCGCAATTCCATTTCTTTTACCGCACCTTTTAGTCCTATCTCAGCCACCGTTTTCTGCGGTGTTTGTGAAAGCAGGAATGCCGGAACTGAATAAAATACTATTAATAACAGGCGGAATATGCTCATAGTGCATGGTGTTAGGTAAAGAAGCTTGAAATTAAGGCAAAAAAAACAGCAGGCAAATAGTTTCCCTGCCTGCTGTGTAATTATTTATTAGAGATAAAACTGCCTTGATCTAGGATTTGTCTTCCGGTACCACTAAAACCGGTACAGATACCTTATTTAAAATTTCTTCTGCAAGGTTGCCCACAAAAAATTTATTCAAGCCCTTCCTGCTATGTGTACCAATCACAATCATATCTGCGTTGTATTTTTCTACGGCGTTGATTATGGCTTCGTCAAATTCACCATCCATCACCGCAATCTCAATCGACTCGTTGCCCAGGTGTGTTCTGCTTTTTTCAAGAAAGCGATATGCTTCTTTTTCAATTTCTTTCATCACTTCAAACGTAGCTGGGTCTTCAAAACCAGTAAAGCCCATGATAGGCGAATACAATTCACTGGCATAATAGGAAGGTTCTTTAATAACATGCAATAAAATTACTTCGCCGCCTAAGGCTTGCGATAGTTGATAACCGGTATTGGCAACTTTTTCTGCCAATGGATCGTAGTCCACGGCAATTAGAATCCTTTTCATATTTCAGGAATTTAGTTTCTACGCTACCGGCACTTTTGATGGTTGCATTTCCAGTTGCCCTTCTACACCATTGTCCGGGACCATTGCCTCGCCTGTAATTGCCGCCGCTGCCATTTTAATCAGCGAAATCATCTTGCCGTTTTTTGTGTCCCAATAATGAGCTTCTATTGGGTGTACTTTAATTGCTGTAACAAATATATCATCTTTTCCGCCGGGATACCATGCTTTTGCAAGCGGTGTCCAGGCTGTCTCAATTGACTTGTTATCTGTTAATATGTCGGCCTCACCATAAATGGAAAGGAACCGGGAACTGCCAGGATCCGCAAAAATTAATTGCACTCTTTCATCTTTACTGATATCCGCATTTTTATTGCTATCACCGCTGCTCAGGAACCAAAGTTTTCCATCATCATCTACGCTGGTAATCGTCATTGGCCTGGTAGATATAATTGGTGAGCCGAGCTTTGTACAAAACATACATACTTTTATTTTTTCAGCCAGCTCTTTCAATTTGTCGACAGCTTCGTTTCTGCCTAAGTTTTTTACTTCTCCCATAACAAAAAATTAAATGGTTAATAAATTCATTTCATGAATTATATAAACAATTAGTAAACCAAAAACCAACGAGTACGTATAAACGCTTTTGATATTGATCAGTAAATGATTTTTAAAACGGAAAGAGAGTATTTTATAGGTAGCTGCATTCAATCATCAAAAAGCGTTGATTTTTTTCCCTCTTTTTAGTCGTTTTTCCCCAGGATTTTTAATAACATTTCTTTAAATCCCGGTGGCTTGGTTTTTGGCATAGCGATTACCGGGTTTTAAAAAATCAAAAACAACATTATTAAAAGGATAAAAAAACAAATTATGAAGAAGTTAAGCAGTTTATTAACCGGAATTATGATCGCAGGTGCTTTAAGTGCTCAGCAAACAGATACCATGCCTGCTAACAGTAACGAACAACCGAAAATGCCAGCGGATACAGTGCCCCAGAAAAACTGGAATAACCATAACAGTTCAAATATGAATTCCAACTCCAGTAAATGGGCTGACTCCACCAACCGCAGCAACAGTGGTACAGGTATGGATTCTTCAGCCACGCAAAGAAAAACATGGGAGTCTGGTGATTCCACTGCAACCCAAAATTCCAATAATGCAAATGGCACTACTGGAAATAATAACAGCAGCAGTACAACAACAGATGCTTCCTCTACAGCCACCACAAGTACTTTAAGTGATCGTGTAATGATGAGAGACGGAGCAATGTTCATAATTAAAAACGGTGTGGAATCAAAAATGACTGAAGATGTAACATTGTCTACAGGTGGTAAAGTAGGAGCAGATGGTACCGTTACAATGTCAAGTGGTAAGACTGTGAAATTAAAAGATGGTCAGTACATCGAACTGAAAGCACCAGAAGATAACAACAGCAGCACTGATGCTGATAAGTCAACAAAAAAGGGAACAACTAAAAAGCCTACCGGTAAGCAAAAGCCAATGGGCAAGAAAAAAACAACTGATCAGTAATTAATTTTTTCTCTATAGTTAGTGCAAGGCAGGTTGATTTTATCAGCCTGCTTTTTTATGAGTGAACTGCAATAAAAAGAGGTTACTGCTAAGTAACCTCTTTTTATATTCATCAAGTAAAATTAGATATCTGTCGCTTCACCATAAGCTACTGCAGTTGCTTCTTTCAAAGCTTCACTCATGGTAGGGTGAGGGTGAATGGCATTTAGTATTTCATGTGCGGTTGTTTCCAGTTTACGTGCTGCAACTGCTTCAGCAATCATCTCAGTCACATTCATACCAATCATGTGGCAACCTAAAAACTCGCCATACTTGGCATCGTAAATCACTTTTACAAAACCTTCTGTTGCACCGGCAGCGCTTGCTTTACCACTGGCTATAAATGGAAACCTACCAACTTTGATTTCATAACCTGCATCCTTAGCCGCTTTTTCTGTGTAACCAACAGAAGCAATCTCTGGTGAGCAGTAAGTACATCCGGGGATATTGTTGTAATCAATTGGTTCAGGATGATGTCCACTTAAATGTTCTGCAGCATTGATACCTTCTTTGGATGCCACGTGCGCTAATGCCTGGCCAGGCGTACAATCACCGATGGCATAGATGCCCGGTACATTGGTTTGCTGGTTAGCATCAACAATGATTTTTCCTTTTTCAGTTTTAATGCCCAACGCTTCGAGACCAATATTTTCAATATTTGCAACCACGCCCACAGCGCTCAATAAAATATCAGCTTCCAGTGTTACTTCACCATTCGGTGTTTTCACTTTTGCTTTTACGCCAGCGCCACTTGTATCTACGCTTAACACTTCACTGCTGGTCATAATTTCTATGCCCTGTTTTTTATATTGCTTTTCCAGTTCTTTGCTGATCTCCTCATCTTCTACCGGAACTATTCTTGGCATAAATTCAACAATCGTTGTTTTAGTTCCAAGGCTGTTGTAGAAATATGCAAACTCGCTTCCAATAGCGCCGCTACCGCAAACGATCATGCTCTTTGGCTGCGTTGGCAACACCATTGCTTCACGGTAACCGATAATTTTTTTGCCATCAATCGGCATGCTTGGTAATTGCCTTGCACGGCCTCCTGTAGCGATGATAATATTTTTTGCTTCCAGGGTTTGCTTGCTGTTATCCGCAGCAGTTACTTCTAACTTACCGGGAGCAACCAGCTTACCAAAACCCATGATTACGTCAATCTTATTTTTCTTCATCAGGAACTGCACACCTTTGCTCATTTTATCAGCTACACCACGGCTGCGTTTGATTACGCCTTCAAAGTTGGCTGCAGGTGCATTAACAGTAATGCCATAGGTTTCAGCATGCTTGGCATATTCAAATACCTGTGCACTTTTTAATAACGCCTTGGTAGGAATACAACCCCAGTTAAGGCAGATACCGCCGAGGCTTTCTTTTTCAACAATTGCTACTTTTTTGCCTAACTGGCTTGCCCTGATAGCGGCAGGATAACCGCCTGGGCCACTGCCTAACACTATTACGTCGTATGCCATATATGTTTGGTTTTATAATTTTTAAATCAGATGATACTCATACTTAAAACAGTAAAATCATGGAACTGTTTTAATCGTTTGCGAAGGTAGTTGAAAGAGGGTAAAATGCAAAACGGAGGAATTGCCTGGTATTTAGAGGCTCAATGCATGGCCGATGCTGTTTTGCTATCCTCCAGCTTCCGCTTCTCTGCAATTATTTTAAGTGAATTGATACTTACATTTAATTCAAAGCCTATGATGAGTACAAGCGAATTGATGTAAATAACGGCCATCAATACAATGATACTTCCAATGGAACCGTACAGTGCATTGTATTTTCCAAAGTTGTTTACAAAATAAGAGAAGCCATAGTTGGCTAAAATGCTCATGGTGGTGGCCAATATGGTTCCCGGCGAACGCAGTTTCCATTTTTTTTCAACAGCCGGTGCATATTTGTAAATAAATGCGATTGAATAGTAAATCAGCGCAACGATAAATATCCATCTAACATAAAAAATAATGTCCCTGAATATTTGATTTTTTACACCGATCCATTTTAGCAGGGCTCCCTGTGTGATTAGTAAAATCAAACAGCCCAGCACCAGTAAAAAAAGCAGGGCCGTTAGTTTAATGGCAAGCCACCTGGTATGCAGGTCTTTTCGTTTGGCAAAGCCCAGGTAATTTTTATTAAAAGAACGCATCAATCCCATCATGGCATTGGATGCAAAAAACAAGGCTGTTAACAAACCAAAAGAAAGCAACCCGATTTTTGAATCATCAATAAATGAATCCACAAACTGAATCAGGTTGGCATTGTGCACTTTTGCAGGAATCACATCTGTGATCAATACATGCAATTCTTTTTTTAACGCTGCCTTTTTTATAAAAGGTAAATGCGGAATCAGTGTAAAAAGAAAAAGAAAGGAGGGTGGTATTGCCATGATAAAATTATAGGCAATAGCGGATGCTCTTTCAGTAAGACCGATGGTTTGTACCTGCTTTCTGAAAAAGTTCATTACATCAAACAATGGAACACCTTCAAAACCTGGTAAGTAAAGGTTCTTGCTTTTTTTAAGAAAAAAGCCGATGGGTGTTTTGGTAATGATAATCCTTTCTAGCTTAGTCACCCGCTAAAATTAAGGGAAATGTAGATTTGATAAAGATATTGACTAACAATAATTACTTACCGGCACTGCGTTTCATCATAAGTGTATCCAGGGCCTGCTGATATGCTCTGGCATATTTCAGGTGCTCATCATAAGTGGTAGCAAAATTGGAATAACCATCCAGTTCAGGTTTTGCTACAAAATATAAATAGCTGGTGGCAGGTGCATTCAATACAGCATCAATGGTTTTAATAGATGGTGTGCAAATAGGGCCCGGTGGCAAGCCTGCATTGCGGTAGGTATTGTAGGGAGATTCCACCAAAAGGTGTTTTTGATAAATACGTTTGAGACCAAAATCTTTTAAAGCAAATTTTACAGTGGGATCTGCACCCAGGTTCATTCCTTTTTGGATGCGGTTTAAATATACACTGGCTATTTTTCCCTTGTCTTCTTCCTTGTTTGTTTCTTCTTCCACTATGCTGGCAAGCGTATATACCTGCCTGTAAGTAAGACCCAGTGCAGCTGCTTTTTTCTGCCGGTCTTCATTCCAAAATTTTTGCTGTTCATCCTGCAATCGCCTGATGACTTTTGAAACAGGTGTAGTCCAGTAAAAAGTATAGGTTTTGGGAATGATA